>JAAYEY010000258.1 GCA_012728505.1 Synergistaceae bacterium
CAAATCAACTATTACCCATGCAAAACACAAGGATAAGTATGATGTTACAGTGCTTCATGATGACGCAGTAGTCATAAACGTAAAAGAAAAATATGCCATAGCCCTTGAGCCCGCGTATTTTGACAAGATGCAGGACTATCCTATGGGATGTGAAGACAATAAATTCCTGCTAACACTTCAAAATTGCGGCGCAACGGTCGATAAAGATGGCAAGCTGGTTGTTGTTAGCGAAGACATAAGAAATGGCAACGGCCGGGCCATTAAATCGAGATTCTGGTCGCCAAATAGGATAGACAGAATAGATGAGCCTTTAAACGCTATTTTCTGGCTTATGAAGGACCCAACAATACCTCCTGTGATTAAGCTGACAGGCTGTTCTCTCGCATCCGTTATGGGAGCTACTCTTGCCACGAGAAGGACCTCGGCAGAAAGGCTTGCTCCCGGTGTCGACCCTGATGCTCTTGTCATAGAGAGCTATGCAAATCCGTTCAGAACCTATCCTCTTGCAATGGACTATGACCGTTTTAAAACTCTTTTTGAAGATGGGGTTGATTGTTACATACTGAATACCGGTTCGTTCATGGATAAAAAAGTTGAAAAAGAGACCACGCTTAAAATAATAGAAGATATAGTAGAATGCAAAGCTGAATTTGTACCTTTCGGTGGGATACCTGGTATGGAAGTACTTAATATACCGGGATTCGATTTCGATTTCGAAAACGAAACATTCAGACAGCAGTTCGTTAAAAGGATGAACGACAGGCTGCAGTTTGTAAAATCAACACAGACCGAAAAAGGCGGTATGGACGCTCTTCCGCCCGATGCTTTAAATGCTATACAATCTGTCATAAACTATTTAAAATATCAACAGCAATAGACTAGCTGGGTTTTTAAGAAGGCAGAGCGCGCAGAGGTAGATGCGGTCGCTAAAAGGGGGTACTCAGTATGGAGATCAAACCTTTTGAAGTTGAAGAGTGGATGAACAAGTATGAGGACGATGCGAAATACAACATTGCTGAAACTTGTGTAGAATCCCTGAAAGTGGGAGAGCTTCTTGATATTGCGGGTGTTGACAGGGATGAATTCTTTGGCAAGCTTGCAGAGACAAAGCTGACCTATGGAGCTATTCCCGGAAGCATGGAGCTGAGAGATGAAATAGCAAAACTCTACCATAAAAAGAAAACTACCGACAATGTAATAATAACTAACGGCGGCATAGGAGCTAATTTTCTGTCACTCTTCACTCTCGTAAGACCTGGTGATGAAGTGGTGGCACTTTATCCGACATATCAGCAGCTTTACTCCCTGCCCGAATCTTTGGGAGCCAAGGTGAGGAGGCTTCGCCTGGAACCGGAGGAAGGTTTCATGCCGGACATGCACAAACTGAGCTCCCTTGTGAAGTCAAATACCAGAGCCATAGTTATCAACACCCCAAACAACCCTACGGGCGCATGTTTTAGTGAAAAAATTATGAGTGAAATTGCAGAGATAGCCGACAAGGTTGGTGCATGGGTGGTTTCTGACGAAGTATATCGAGGCCTTGAACACGAAGGAAGCTACTCTATCCCCTCGATAGCCGATATATATGAAAAAGGGGTCAGCACCTCCAGCATGTCTAAAGTTTATTCTCTCGCTGGCCTAAGGATTGGATGGGTAGCCGCAAATGAAAAGTTTATTAGAGACTGCTTCAAGCATCGCGACTACAACATAATAAGCTGCGGAATGATAGATGATGCACTTGCGTTGATAGCTCTTAAAACTAAGGAACAGATATTGAGCAGAAATATGAATATTGTCATGGAAAACAAAAAGATACTTATAGACTGGGTTAACAGAACAAAAGGTTTAAGCTTTGTTGTTCCAAATGCGGGGACTACTGCTCTTGTCAAATATGATTACGATATGGGATCTGAAGAACTATGCAGGAGGATGTTCGAGTACAACGGCGCTTTTGTAGTTCCGGGGAGCTGTTTTGAGTTCGAAAACCACTTCCGGGTAGGGTATGCTCCAAAGAA
>JAAYEY010000041.1 GCA_012728505.1 Synergistaceae bacterium
ACTATGGGGTTGTGGAGATGGTGCCACGTTGTGTTCTTATCACATGCAGAAACGCAGTTTCCTGATACCATTGCTCCGTCCAGAACTTCATTTGGGTGGAGAAGTGTTGGTAGCCCGGGTCTGAGGTCGCTTGCATAAAGGTATGTGTCATGGAGGAGACCCTGCGTTATACTCATGCAGACGTATACTATCCTTGGGAGATCGGGGTATTTCGAAGTTTCTTCAAAAGCGTCTCCCTTTTCAAATATCTGTACTTCATCAGCCTTCCAGCTGTTTTCTGAGCAGCAGTGTGCCAGGTATACGGCAAGCTTCAGACCTGCTTCACGCAGAGCAGCTTCATACTGGTGTTTTTCAAGATTCTCTGTCGGTTCAACATAAAGAACTATGTTGTAAGTCTGTGAAAAAGGAGTATAAAGTGCGCCTGTGCCGCTCATGTCGATAAAACCCTCTTGGAATCCAACAATGGGGCCACAGGTAACTACTGCCGCTCCATCAAGTACTAGAGTCTCTCCGGTACCCGCTTTCTCCATTGGTGCAAAAAATCCTGGGAAATAGGTGTCTTTGCCAATTTTTACCCTTGGTTCGACAATGTCTTTCACGGGGATAATCCTAGTGCTATCTCCAGGGCAGGCAATGTCGATTTCGACTTTTGAGAAACGCCTGTCTTCCGCTATCACAGCCTCCGCATCTGCCTTGTTGATGAACAGAGTTCCGCCGGACGTGTATGTTTTTTCGGCGAAAGCAAGGCCGGTGATGTGTATCTTGTGCAGTTCCAGCCGCATTTAAATTCCTCCTTTATTATTCTTATGTTACATAATGAGTAATCTAATTCTAATTGCTTTTATGAGTGAAAAGCATTATTCTGTTGAATATATATAGAACTATATATAAACATAAAACTATGCTAATGAACAAAGAAATGGGGTGTTGGCACTGTTTGTAAAAATGGCACAGAATATTGCGAAAAGCACGAGTGAGGTTATAGGATGCGGAGTTCTTGTTACTGATGAAAATGGGATTATTGTAGGTTGTAACGAAGAAAAAAGAATAGGAGAATCTCACCCCCCGTCCATCAAAGTAATGCAGGAAAACCGTCCTATGGCGACATCCTCCATTGATGCTGAGAATTACGGTAATGTGTTTCCAGGATATACCCTCCCCATCCAGCTTTTTGACAGGGTACTTGGATCAGTTTCTATTGCTGGATTGCCTGAAGATGTAGCCCGTTATGGCCTGTTGGTTCAGAAACAAGCGGAAATAATGTTGCGAGAGCATGCTTTTCTTGAGTCAAACCTTCTTAGAGAGAGAGCGCTTCGCGATCTTATAGAAAACATTGCATCATACGACCACAGAACCGGAAATGCAGAGCTTGTCATGATACAGGCGAGGGAACTCGGTTTTAACCTTTCAAGGTGCAGGATTGCGATAGTGGTAGAGATGAATACATGGTCAAAAGAAGGGGCCGAATCTGCTTTTCAAAGGATGCTTCGAGAAATAAAGACTAGTTTCTCAAATCCCAGAAACGTGATTTGTCCTCAAGAGAATTACCGTGCCACAATACTTCTATCGCCCAGTTCAGATGGAGACACCCTCAAAATATATAAAGCAGCGGAAACTCTTTCGCAAGATTTTCTGGACAGTATCAAAGATAAGGGCGTCCTGGCGGATGTGGCTGTAGGTTTCTCTGCCTTTGACCTGGGCGAGCTTTCTAGTTCTTTGATATCAGCAAGGAAATCACTTAGGCTTGCAAAACAACTTGGCATAGGCGGTATCATCAAGTCTGATAAGTTTACAGGGGAGGCTCTGTTGGATTCACTTCCTGCTGCTGTAAAAGATAATTACGTAGCAAGGACGCTTGGCGGGTTATATTCCAGAAATGATTATGAGGAAATAAAAGACACATTTCTTGCATGGTGTGAATCTCCCTTTGCAAGCGGAAATGTGGCTGAAAAGCTTTCTATGCATAGGAACAGCCTCCAGTACAGACTAAAAAAAATACGCACAATTACCGGAAAAGATCCGTGGAATTTCAAAGATGCTTTTGAATTATGGGCAGCATTTATAATATCTGATATTTCAAAAACATGAGAATCTTGCGAGAGATTATATAGGGAGCCGTGGATTCAAAGACCTGCTAAAGATTGCCCTGCAATTGTCGGGAGTATATAATACCTTAGTGTATAATTTATCACGATTTCATTTAGCAACGGAGGAGATATATATGCCGTATGATTTTGGTGTCATTGAACCAAAATGGCAAAAAGAGTGGGCCGAATCGAAAATTTTCGAAGTAGAGGCTGATAGAAGCAAAGAAAAATTTTATTGTCTCGAGATGTTCCCCTATCCAAGCGGGGCACTTCACATGGGGCATTTGCGTAACTACTCCATTGGAGACGTTCTGTCGAGATTTCTAAGAATGCAAGGTTATAACGTTCTCTATGTGATGGGTTTCGACGCATTTGGAATGCCTGCAGAAAATGCGGCAATAAAAATGAAACTGCCGCCGGCTGAATGGACATGGAGCAATATTGAACATATGACCCAACAGCTTAAAAGGTCCGGCTACAGTTATGACTGGAGACGCAGAATAGAGACTTGCAATGTAAATTACTATAAATGGAACCAGTGGCTTTTCCTTCAATTCTATAAAAAGGGTCTTGTATACCGTAAACATTCCCCCGTTAACTGGTGCGAAGACTGTAAAACTGTTCTTGCGAATGAGCAGGTGGTTGGAGATGGTGTTTGCTGGCGCTGCAGTACCCCTGTGGTCAAGCGCGGACTGGAACAGTGGTTTATCAAGATCACCGATTATGCCCAGGAGCTGGTAGATTGCCTTGATGAACTTGACGGATGGCCGGAGCGCGTCGTAACAATGCAGAGGAATTGGATAGGCAGATCCGAAGGAGTCCATTTCAAGATGGACATAGCAGAAACAGACCTCAGTATAGAAGCTTTTACCACAAGGATAGATACTATTTTCGGCGTTACCTTTGTCGCAATGGCAGCTGAACATCCATTCGTCGAAGCTTTTGCAGAAAAAGTCGGAGGAACCAAGGCTGAAGAGCTTAGGGCATTTGCAAAGAAAATGTCCATGCGCAGCGCGATTGATCGTACTGCAACGGGTACGGATAAACTGGGGGTTGAGACGGGATTCTACGCAATAAACCCAGTCAACGGCGAGAAAGTCCCGATATGGATTGCCGACTATATCCTTACAGACTATGGTACCGGCGCAATTATGGGTGTTCCGGCCCATGACCAGAGGGATTTCGATTTTGCAAGAAAATACGAGATACCGGTAATCCCTGTCGTGAGGCAGGAGGACGGTCCTATCCAGGACGGAGCAACGATGTCTGCATCCGTTGAAGCGGATGGGATAGCCTGTAACTCTGGCGAGTTTGACGGTCTGCCTACGCCGGAAGCGATAGAAAAGATAGGTGAGTGGTTCGATAAAAAGGGACTTGGTGAGAAACAAGTCCAATTCAGGCTTAAAGACTGGCTCATCTCCAGACAGCGCTACTGGGGAACGCCTATTCCGATGATTTACTGTGAACACTGTGGGGTCGTTCCTGTGCCGGAGGACCAACTGCCAGTAGAGCTGCCTCTTGATATTGAAATGCCTGAAAACGGAGGTAACCCGCTAGCCCTCCGTGAAGACTGGATAAATACGAAATGTCCGGTATGCGGCAGACCCGCAAGGCGTGAGACCGATACGATGGACACTTTTTTCTGTTCTTCTTGGTATTTCAATAGATATACTTCGCCTTGGGAAACAGAATTGCCTTTTAACAAGGAAGATGCATCTTACTGGATGAACGTCGACCAATATATAGGAGGAATAGAGCACGCATGCCTCCACCTTATCTACGCTAGGTTCTTCACAAAGGTGTGCGCAGACCTGGGGCTTCTTCCAAAGGACATGAGGGAGCCATTCAAAAGGCTTCTTACTCAGGGAATGGTAATAAAAGATGGAGCAAAAATGTCGAAATCTATTGGTAATGTTGTAGATCCTGACATAATAATAAATCAATTTGGTGCTGACACAGCGCGCCTCTTCATTCTTTTTGCCTCCCCACCGGAAAAAGACCTAGACTGGTCTGAAAGAGGAGTCGAGGGAGCATATCGTTTCCTTGGGCGCGTCTGGCGTCTTGTTGAAAAAAACCTTGAAGAAATCAAATCTGCTTCCAAAGAGCGGGTTTCAATGAAGGAAATCAAAGAATCCGAAATAAGAGATATAAAACGCATCATCCATAGCACCCTTGATAGGGTCACGAAAGACATAGGTGAAGAACGCCAGTTCAACACTGCCGTCGCTAGACTTATGGAGCTTACAAACGCTCTAATCAGCTTCAAACCGAAGTCCCAAGAGGCATGGTCTGTAATGAGAGAAGGGACAGAGACCTTGCTTTCATGTCTCTCCCCTTTTGCACCGCACATAACAGAAGAGCTCTGGCACATGATAGGAAATGAGACGTTTATATCAGTTGAGAAATGGTTTGAAGTGGATCAAGATTCTCTTATTGAGGATCAGATTACTGCAGTGCTCCAGATAAACGGCAAAGTACGCGAACAGTTCACCGTGAAGGCAGGTCTGTCGAAAGAAGATTTTCAGGCGGAAATATTATCAAGGCCAAAGACCCAGGAGAGAATAGAGGGCAAAGAGATAATAAAAATAATATCTATCCCCGGTAAACTGATAAATATAGTGGTGAAGGACTGATGCCTTCCCTCCTCCTGATTGCTGCTTCTGGTACCGCGCAGAGACGACTCCTGGAGGAGACAGTTGCTGATTTTGAAAAAAAAGGATATGCAGTCTCAGGAAGACAGGAGGGGGGAGAATGGGGTTCCCTCCTCTCAGATAATCTATCCGGAGGGCTGTTTGACGAAAACCGTATAGTTATCGTTGATTCAGCCCCTCTTTTAGGTTCCTTCCCAGAAAGCCTAGACCCTATGGTAGAAGCTGATTCTCCTGTTGTTATCATACTAGTCTATGATACTGAGCCGGTAAAAATTTTCCCTGAAAAAACTTTTAAAAGGTGCAGGGTATTAAAAGCAGTTCCCTTCCCTCGTTGGCCCAATGAACGAATAAAATGGACGCTCAACCTGGCAAAAGAGATGAGAATCAAGCTTGACCACGAAGCTGTCGCCCTGATAGTAGAACTAACTGAGGATCCTGAAGAGATAAGACGAGAGCTTTCAAGCCTATCTCTGCTTAAGAGAAATGGAACGATAAATGCTGCTGATGTAGAGAACATGTGTTTGGACGACGGTGCAAGAGACCTTCTCAAGCTTCTCGACGGATTGTGCGAAGGAGATCACATGAAGGCACTTAAAAGCCTTCATTCAATTTCAAAAAACGGTGATCTGATCCCACTTGTTTCGGCTTTACACAACAGGATGAGGCTTGCTTGGTACGCTTCAACACATCCAAAGGAAAAAGCACTTTTTGCACAGTCACTCGGAGCAAAAAATTATGCATGGAGAATGGCTGGAAATGCTGTGGTCAGGTATAGCAGTGAGTCAATTAGCAAGTTTGTACTTGGACTTATTAAGATAAACATAAATGAAAAGAGTGGTACCGGCTCTGGTTGGACTGGACTTGAGACATTGGTAATAGAATTGATGAGCTGTTAAAAGACAAACAAAATGGAGGGGTCATCTAAAACCCCTCCATAGATTTGTAAATTTAATCAAGTCGCTTAAGCAGAAAGAGACTTGAATCTTGCAGACATCAAAGCTTTGCGGCGAGCCGCTGTATTTCGGTGGACGACGCCCTTTACTACCGCCTTATCCAATATACTTTGAGCCTCGTTCAGCTTCTTTGCAGCAAGCTCGGAGTCTTTCTGTTCAACTGCATCCAGCAACTTCTTAACTGCATTCTTGCAGCGACTTTTCCAGAAGCGGTTATAAATGCGGTTTCTTTCACTTACCAGAACTCGTTTTTTCGCTGATTTCTTATTTGGCAATGCCGTCACCTCCTTCACAAAACACAGCGGATATAGTAGCACACATTTGGCATTTACTGCAACAACTGTTTCTATTTTACCTTAATTTTCGATCTACCGCATCAAAATCTTGCGATTATAAGATATAATTTTCCTTGCTCCATATAGAAGTGTATGTTATATTTACTAGGTTGCATATACGACAATCATGTTTAGGTTAAAATGAACCACAGGAGGTGTAGTCTGTGAAAAGAACATATCAGCCCCACAACACCAGACGAAAGCGCTCAATGGGCTTTCTAGTACGATCTGCCTCCCCAAGCGGACGCCGTATTTTAAGAAATCGCCGCCGCAGGGGTAGAGCGCGTCTTGCTGTCTAATCAGCCGTGAATTTCGGCTTTTCGTCAGCTGTCAGGCTAAGGCATGGGTGGCAGTTCGACCTTGTATTCCGCACCGGACATCGTGAAACAGGCGAGCTGGTGCGGTTGTTGTTTGTTGAACGCCCCGGCGAACCTACCCTAATCGGAGTTACAGTCGGACGAAAAACAGCAAATGCAGCTAGACGTACAAGAGGCCGAAGGTTGATGAGGGAAGCGTTCAGACGTCTTTTGCCTTGGGTAAAAGACGAGGTATGGATCATAGCCTCTTTAAGAGAAAAGGCGCTGAAAAAATCTTCGAAAGATGTATATATTGATATAGCACGTTCTCTTAAAAGAAGAGGTCTAATGAAGCCAGAATGGCCCGGCTTTGACTGGCATGCAGATAAAGAAGGTAAAACATGCGCGTAGCTTCCATGGCAGGACTTTTTTTTATTAGATTTTACCAGGCGGTGATATCGCCCGTACTGGGGTGTGGAAAATGCCGTTTCATCCCGACTTGCTCTCAATATACAGCTGAAGCGGTAAAGAAATACGGTCTTTTTTGCGGAGCAGAGTTGGGTGTGCGAAGGATCTTCCGTTGTGGTCCATGGCATCCGGGAGGTTATGATCCTGTACCCGGGCAGGGAGAAGTAGACAGACGGATTTGGATAGGAAAATTTTTAACACAACTTCGAAAGGTTAGGTGAAAGTTTTGGGCGCAATATGGAGTGGAGCAAGCGGATTGCTTCTAAATATTCTTCAGTTTTTTTACGGTCTCACAAACTCATTCGGTCTGTCAATAGTGCTATTGACCATAGCAGTAAGGGTAGTCCTCTATCCCCTTAACCAGAAACAGATGACCAGTATGCAGCAGATGCAGAAGATACAGCCAAGGCTTAAGGTGTTGCAGGAAAAATACGCAAATGATAAAGAGAAACTCAACCAAGAGACGATGCGTCTTTACAAGGAAAATAAAGTTAATCCGGCGGCAGGATGCCTTCCTCTGATTGTCCAGCTACCGATTCTTATCCTTCTTTTCAACGTCCTGAGGACGTTTGACTTTTCGGGGACTTCCTTTTTAGGAGTCCTTCTAGGTTCTTCAACCACTGCCGGCCTTGCACAGGCAGTCGGTGTTGCTGCGGATCCGACAGGAAACTACGGAGTGATGTCTGTGATTACAGGTATTCTTCAAAACCCATCGGGTCTGTCTAATGTCGGGCTCTATATAGGTAACCTTGTTTTGCTAATAGGTATCTCTTTCCTTACATGGGCTCAACAAAAGCTTTCTTCGGGAAGCAATCCACAGATGGCAATGATGAATACCGTAATGCCCTTCTTTATGGCTTTCATATGTCTTTCAATGCCTGGCGGAGTGATGCTTTACTGGGGGCTCTCATCTCTTATAGGAGTAGTTCAACAGTATTTTGTAATGACTAAAACAAAACAGGAACTCGAGGTAAAGCCTGCCCTTCATAAGAATAAACCTTCGTCTGTTTTAGAAGAAGATGATGATGAATATGAGGATGACGATTATGAAGATGATGACGATGAAGAATAAGCCGGATTTTATATGCGCCGCAATGAGGTGCGAATAATGGACCGAAATATGGAAGAAAAATGTCCAATGCCTGAAATAGAATCCATTGTGATGGAGTGCGAGTCTATCGAAGAGGCTTGCCAAAAAGCAGCTGAGCTTTGGAATATAAAACCCGAAGACGTTGAGTCGGAAATAATTTCTGAGGATAAAAAACTCTTTGGCTTATTTGGATGCACATATAAAGTCAGGGTAAGGCCATTTGCTCCCGCCTCCTTCATAAAATCTTGCCATTTTGTCAATGAGGTTCTTGAAAAAATGGATTTGGATCTCATACCGGAGCTTAACGAAGACGGAATGATCAATCTTGTTGGAGAAGATGTGGGCGTTGTCATAGGAAGATACGGCGAGACCCTTAAGGCCCTGGAATACCTTACAAACCTTGCTTGTCACGATGACATGTCGACCCGTAGGGTACGTTTTGACTGTGGAGGTTATCGACTGCGCAGGGAGCAGACATTGACCAGGCTTGCTGAATCGATAGCAAGAGAATCTCTTCGTAAAGGAACACCGGTCAGCCTTGAACCAATGTCGAGCTGGGAAAGGCGCTTAGTTCATCTGGCCCTGAAAGACAACAAAGAAGTCGAGACGAAATCGATAGGAGAAGAACCGTCAAGACGTGTCCTTGTCTGTCCTATAGGACATAATGATAGGGGAAATAGAAGAACGTCACAGAGAACTTCACGCGACAGATAAAAAAGTTGCATCATTTTTATGAAAAAATATAATAAAAAGACGCGTGAGGCAATTTTTGCCTCACGTACTTTAATTGGTTCCGCAATATTTTTACATCATTTGCCATACGTAGTATCCTTGATGCAAATTATCTTAAATTAACTACAATGTTACTGTATTTGAATAATAATCAACAAAAACGTGGAGGTGTGTTCATGAGTAAAGAAAAATTTATAACAACTCTCAAGAAATTTACCGCGGCCGCTGCTGCTGGGGCTCTATTGTTCGCCGGCGGAGCTTTTGGGACTTTTGTGGCGTCACAATATGCCGTTGTAAAGAATGCCGGTAACTCAGAGACTTTAACGACATCTTCAACTGTCGCAGGAGCATACGCACAGGATTTCCATAACGGAAATCCTATAGTTGCAATAGTTAAGAAAAGCTCTCCCGCTGTAGTAAACATCGACACAGAGAGCATGGTCAAACAGAAGATAATGACAAGCCCGTTTGGCGGAGATCCTTTTTTTGAAGAATTTTTTGGAGAGGATTTTTTTGGCGGTGGCGGTGGAACGAAGGAGAGAGTAGTACCTCAAAGGGGTAAGGGATCAGGTTTTATTGTGACCAAAGATGGCTACATACTTACCAACAACCATGTTGTGGAGAACGCGGACAAGATTAAGGTCACGCTTCTTGACGGCAGGTCCTTTGACGCAAAAAAAATTGGAAGTGATCCAACATTTGATCTTGCCGTAATACAGATTAAGGCTCCTGACTTGCCTATGCTTGTTCTTGGAGACTCAGATGCGACCGAAGTCGGTGAATGGGTGGTAGCTATCGGTAACCCACTGGGTTTTGAAAATTCTGTCACAGCAGGAGTAATATCTGCAAAGAACAGAACCCTTCAGGCTCCCGGAATAAACTTCCAGGGTTTTATGCAGACGGACGCAGCAATCAACCCGGGAAACAGCGGAGGCCCTCTTATAGACCTCAACGGCAGAGTAGTGGGAATCAACACCGCTATTGTTCCTTATGCTCAGGGAATAGGTTTTGCTGTTCCTATCAACATGGCCAAGCAAATCATGGACGATCTTATACAACACGGAGAGGTCAGAAGAGGATGGCTTGGAGTGACGGTACAGCCTTTGACGGCGGCGCTTGTTGACGCTTATAAGATACCGGTCAAGGAAGGTTCGATTATTTCTGATGTACAGCGCAACTCGCCTGCGGATAAGTACGGGCTTCAGAGAGGCGACGTTATAGTATCAATAGCCGGTAAGGCAGTTAAAAACAGCCAAGATGTGGTCTTTTCTGTGAGGAACAAGCTTGCCGGAGA
>JAAYEY010000259.1 GCA_012728505.1 Synergistaceae bacterium
GCAGCTAATAAATATACCTTCTGGGACTATTTCTTTCTGAAAACAACGTTGCTCTCACTGGGCATGTTGATAGGAACCTATTTCTCTAATTTTTTCATCAACTACACTTTCTTTTTATGGGCGGTGTTCCTCATCACGTATGTGTGCATAATGTACAGGACATTCTTCAAACTGATGAAATAATGTTTCACAGGGAAAGAAGTTTATAAAAAAAAAGCCCGCAAATAGCGAGACTCTTTTTTGTTAACCTTTTAGTAAAATATCAAAGACAAATACAACTATTGGTCAATCTTCGATACCGGCATATTCTTTGGCTCTTTCAAAAGCCTTTAAGAGTTGTTTTTCATATTTTGCCGGAACATCAAAGCTTTTCAACTTTTCCATATTAAAAGCCTGGGTTTGGTCCATTGATGTCGAAAACCTATTGTTCCCAGCTCCTCTTGACCTTTTACGAGTCTTTTCAAGCTCAGAATTTAAAGCTCTCATCACCTCTTTGGCCATAGTCCTCGAAGGATGCTTTGAGTCTCTGCATAACTCTCTGATTTGTTCATTGATGCTTTTTGCTTCATCGTACAACATATTATATTCTCCTGTCCCCAGGGAGAAAGGGCCTGTTATCACAAGTCCCTGACTATTTCCCTGAACTTTTATCCTTAAAACTAATCATTAAAAAGAGATAGTTTTCTGTCTCTCTTCAATAAAAAAACTCTTTGACATCCTTTAGGATACCATATTTTACCTATTTTTACATTTTTGCCTTGCTTTATTTTAAATTGAATCTGGACATTGACGCACTATTCACAATCCCCATTGTATTATACAATGAGAAAGGTAATATAATAAATTATACAATCATCAAAGTACTGTATTAGTTTGTGCTGCTTAAATTAATTATAGGGGATTGCTTATGTTCAAACAAAAAACAATAAACCTAAACGTGGACAATAGACTTATTAATAAATATTTTTTAGTGGCCACGCTGATTTTATTTACTTTTGCGGCTTACCATGTGTATGGCACTTGGAAAGAACTCTCAAGTAAGCAGTATAGTTCTGTTTATAACCTCGCAAAATCTACTGCTGCTTTTATTTCTCCTGACCTGATTACTTCGGTTTCTCAAACCAAAAACGTTAATCTAGACAAAAAATACAATTTTTTAAAGAATAGCCTGTCAGATGTTCAACAGTCAATACCTGCGGTTTCATCAACATACATCCTTTTCCCAAAAAACGGGGAAATTATTTATCTAGCTGACACGGAGAACCATGAGCAATTTAAAAATGAGACTCAAGATAGTATCTACCCCACGGAAAGAGCAGGTTTTGTGTTGTCTCTTTTCAAGACTAAAATTTTCTCTCCGGAAGAAGCTATTGACCATCGTGAAGACATAACCAGCGTATATGCCCCTGTTTGGGACATTTCAAATAGGGATGTCGTTGCCATTATTGGTTTGGATTACAGGACTAAAGATCTCACATCAGAGGTATTTAGACACGTCATAAATTCAACAATGGCTGTACTGGTTTTGTTCCTTTTACTTTTTGCACTCTACATACTTGTTTTGGCAAGATTTAACAAAAATTATATTGATGAAAAGTTTGAAATGAGCCAAAACCTTCTAAGAAATGTTTTTCACAGAATACCTGAAGGAATAGCAGTGGGAAGGAAATTTGGGGACTTCTCCGTGATCAACCCCGCTTTTGAGAAAATTTTGGGATGGACAAATGAACAATTAATTGTAACTGGCTGGCAAGAACTGACCCATCCGGATGACCTGACACGTAATATAGAAGAATACGAAAAGTTCAAAAGAGGAGAGATAAACGAATACTCTATTGAAAAAAGAATGCTAAAACCAGATGGTTTATACTCATGGATAAACATGGGGGTTGCATCGCTGAACCAAGCAGACAAAGGCCAAGGTGTCAACGTGTGGATAATACAAGATATAAATGAGAGAAAATTGGAAAGGGAAGCTTTAGAGGAAAGTGAAAGAAGCAAGTCTGTACTCCTGTCGAACCTTCCCGGCATGGCTTACAGATGCCTCCATGACAGTGACTGGACCATGCTCTTCGTTTCAGAGGGATGCTATGAACTGACCGGCTATACTTCAGAAAACCTTTTAAACAACAAATACTTGGCTTTTAATGACCTTATCAAGGAAGAATACCGAGAGATGCTTTGGCTTGAATGGAAAAGGATTCTTGCCCTGCACTCTACAATCAGAACTGAATACGAAATTATTACTGCTTCAGGAGAGACTAAATGGGTGCTTGAATCAGGTCAAGGCGTTTATGATGAAAACGGAAAAGTCGAAGCGCTAGAAGGAATAATAATAGATATTTCTAAACAAAAGAAAAAAGAAGAAGAATTGCAGTACATCAGTGATCACGATAATCTGACAGGCCTTTACAACAGACAATATATGGATAGAACTGTTTTAAAAATGGATATTCAGGAATCTTTGCCTATGTCGTTATTAGTCGCTGACATTAACGGCCTCCATCTTATAAATGAAGCTTTCGGAGAACATGAGGGCGATCTGGTAATAATTGAAGCAGCAAGGATAATTCAAAGCTGCTGCAGAGAAAATTACATATTAGCAAGGATAGGCGGAGACGAGTTCGGTATAATAATGCCGAATACAGACAATATTGAAGCGCATAAACTAACAAGACAAATTAAAGAGGCTCTGGTTGTCTATAATAAAAATAACAACCCACAGTCCCCAGAGATTAATATATCAATGGGTTACGCTACAAAAGAAGAAAGGACCGAGCTTATCGAAGAAATATTAAGAAAAGCAAATGATTATATGAGAAACAGGAAGCTTCTTTCTCAGCGAAGCTCGTACAGCGACATAATTTCTTCAATAATGACAACAGTTTATGAAAAATCACAGGAAACGGAAAAACATGCAGAACGGCTTGTCGAACTTTCTACCAAGGTGGGCAGGATGCTCAACCTTATGGAGAAAGATATCTCAGAGCTTCAGCTTCTAGGAATGCTTCACGATATCGGCAAGATTGGCATAGACGATAAGATTCTGAACAAACCGGGGAAACTTACGGAAGAAGAATGGGTAATTATGAGAACACACCCTGAAATAGGATATCGTATTGCAAAGGCTTCACATCAGCTGGCGAGGATATCCGATTATATTCTTACACATCACGAAAGATGGGACGGAAAGGGATACCCAAGAGGCCTTAAGGGCGAGGACATACCGCTTCTATCAAGGATACTTTCCGTTGCTGATGCTTATGATGCTATGACTGAAGACAGAGTGTACCGCAAAGCTATGTCCAAAGAACAAGCCATCGAAGAAATAAGGCGAAACGCGGGAACCCAGTTCGATCC
>JAAYEY010000042.1 GCA_012728505.1 Synergistaceae bacterium
CTGCCGGCTGAGAGGCTGTAAACATTTACATCCTTGAAAACTGAAGATGCCATTAGCATCGAACGCGGCATATGAAATGCATTTGTAACAACTACAACATCTTTATAGTTTTCTTCTGAGAGTATCTTGTTTGAGAGAACCATGTTTTCTTTAGTTGTTCTAGAAGCATTTTCAAGGATTGTTTTGCCTTTCCATCCCATATTTATTGCGCATTCTTTCATGATTTCTGCCTCGGTGACTGTGTTGTAACCATAGACATTGCCGCCTGAAAATATGAGTACGTCCTTTTGGCTGTCGGCGGTCCTGACAGCTATGTATATCCTTTCAAGCGAGTAAACGCTCGGATTGGAAGCTTTACCCTCGCTGTCATATGAGGACCCACCGGCTAGGACAAGAAATGCAACGGGGTTTTCTGTATTAGGAAGTAAGTACTGATGTTTTTCTTCAAGAGGACCTGTTATGATATTAGAACCTACTGAAATACTTATAAAATAAATAGATAGACTCAGTAGCAAGATTGCAGAAGAAACGATTTTTCTATCTTTTTTCCTGAAGAGAACAACAGAAAGAAGGGCCATGACTACGCAAAGCAGTCCGGGAGGAACTATAAGCGATCCTATAAGCTTGTATGCATAAAACATATCTTCACCTCTTTGCAAATTTGAGTTAATCTGTTTTTTATGATTCTGTTTAAGCGGTTTCAGTATTTAGGTTCAGGTTATTTTCGCAATTAACGCTGATATTTGGTTGATGATGCTCTGGACAGGTAGTCGGTTTTGGATAACAATAATCAAGTACGATTGTACACTGAGCGAGGAGCTGGTGACTATGGATATAAAAAAATTAATTGAAACTTTATATGGACGTACACGCCAAGAGTGGACGGACGGATCAGGAGACAACCAAGAGGGATGGGAAGATGAAAGACCGCGTATTCCCAATATTAAACTTCCGAAAATATCCAAAATATGGCTTATTCTGGGCGGTATTTTTTTAATTTTTGCCGTTATACTGCCTGGGCTTGCTAGGTTTTTGACGAACCTGTATTGGTTTGAATCATACGGTTTTGAATCAGTCTTTTGGAGACGATTTACAGCTCAGTGGGAGATCTTCTTTGTAGCGCTGGTTCCTGCTTTTGTTATCTACTGGTTTAACTGGAATCTAGCTTGGAAAAGCGGTATGAAGCTGATAAAAGCTTCTTCCGGAGAAGAAGTGGAGCTTAACGTCTCCAAATGGGTAATAATAGGTGCTGCTGGGCTTTTTGCAGTAGTAAACGCTTTGAATGCCATGGGTTCATGGGGAATTTTCCTTAAATTTTTGAATCCGACTTCCTTCGGAGAAACCGACCCATTGTTCGGGCTGGATATAAGTTTTTATGTTTTTAGCCTTCCGTTTATAAAATACCTTCAGTCTTGGTTGCAGGGGGTATTGATGGTCACCCTTTTAGGTTCTTTTTCAGCCTATTTTATGACCCGCTCACTTTCACTGGATGGAACCAAATTGACAGTTTCTCCCAGGGCGAGGCTTCATATGTCTCTTCTTGGTTCACTCATTCTTATGGTATGGGGCGCCGGATATTGGTTTGCCAGATATGAACTTCTCTTCTCACCTACAGGGGTTGTATTCGGAGCTGGATTTACAGATGTAAAAATCCTTCTGCCTGCATTCACCATACTTACCTTTGCTGCAGTCGCAGCAGCGGTCCTGCTACTTTTAAATTTTTACAAGCCGATGTGGAAAATGTCAGGAATATTGATTGTAACTCTCATTTTACTAGGCTGGGTATCCAGGTCCTTTGTTCCGTCAGTGGTGCAGCAATATAGGGTAGAGCCGAATGAGTACGAGCTGGAAAAACCATACCTTGATTACCACCTGGATTATACCCGCAGGGCTTTTGGCCTCAACAAAGTGAAGACTGTATCGATAACACCTGAAAATGAAGTTACACCGGAAGAACTTCTTGCGGATCAGGAGACGGTAAAAAACATTCGCCTGTGGGATTATTCCCCTCTATTAAGGACTTATAAGCAACTTCAGGCCATCAGGACCTACTATGATTTTGATGATGTTTATATAGACAGATACGAATTAAACGGAATAAACAGACAGGTAATGATTTCTGTGAGAGAGCTAGATCTTTCAAAACTTCAGAACAAAACGTGGGTTAATATGCATACGGAATTTACTCATGGATACGGAGTGGTTATGAATCCTGTTAATGAAGTTGCTCCCGGCGGTCTTCCGTTCTTCTTTATGAAAGACCTTCCTCCACGGTCAACGGTTGACATCAGACTCGACAGACCCGAGATATATTATGGATCGATGGATGATTTCTATGTTTTGGTCAATACCGACGTTAAAGAATTTGACTATCCGATGGGTGACTCGAATGCAAGAAGTACTTATGAGGGAAAGGGAGGAGTACCGATAGGTTCATTCTGGAAAAAACTTCTCTTCGCTCTTAGGTTCCGTGATACTGAGATTCTTTTCACCGGCGCTCTTAGACCGGAAAGCAGAGTTCTTTTCAAGAGGAATGTGCGTGAGGCTCTTGATGAAATAGCACCGTTCCTAATCTATGATGCTGACACATACCCTGTTATATTTGAAGGACGGATAATATGGGTCCAGGATGCTTTTACATGGACCCATAGGTATCCCTATTCAAAACCTGTCATGACTCCAGACCCCACACTTAGGCACTTTAACGGGGTCAATTACATTAGAAACAGCGTTAAAGCCACAGTAGACGCCTATGACGGTAAGATGACGTTCTACGTTGTTGACGATACGGATCCCCTTGTAAAAACTTGGCAAAAAATATTCCCTGCAATTTTCAGGCCGGCGGAAGAGATGTCAAAAGACCTCTGGAAACACATGAGATATCCTGAAGAGCTTTTTGAAGTACTGACCGATGTCTACAGAACATACCATATGACAGATACAAATACTTATTACAACAGGGAGGACGTCTGGGAGGTAACACCGGTGGGACGGGAGAGAAGAATTCAGCCAAACTACGTTACTATGAAACTTTGGGGTGAGAAAAATCCTGAATTCGCAATAATTGTCCCCTACATGCCCCTTGGGAGAGATAACCTTATCGGCTGGATGGCAGGACGTTGCGACCCTGCGAATTATGGAGAATTGCTTGTTTACGAGTTCCCTAAACAACATTTGATATACGGTCCTGCGCAAATAGAGGCGCTAATTAATCAAAAACCGGAGATATCATCTCAAATCTCACTATGGAGCCAGAGAGGTTCAGATGTCATCAGGGGTGACCTGTTGGTTGTGCCCGTGGGCAAATCACTGCTCTATGTCCAGCCCCTTTATCTAAAAGCTGATAATGGCGAACTACCCGAACTAAAAAGAGTCATAGTGTCTACTGGTGGTAGGGTCGAGTGGGACGAGACCTTTAGTGGGGCTCTCGAAAAACTTATGGGCAAAAGAGTAACGGAAAAAGGCTCCTCGGTTGCTTCAAAAAAAACTGCCGAAATTCAAGGCACCGAAGGAATGATATCTTCGCCAGAGGATAAAACATTTGAAGGAAGCGATATCTCTACGCTTGCAAAGCTCGCTCAGGAGCTATACAACTCAGCTCAGGAAGCACAGCGCCAAGGTAACTGGGCGCTATACGGTGATAGGATTAAGGAACTTGGAAAGGTTATATCAAAGTTGGATGAGAGGTCTAAGAAGTAATGTTCACAATACTATTCGGAGCACTTCTAGTTATAGTGCTTGTTCTAATGTGTTTCGGAGTTTATATTTTTGCAGC
>JAAYEY010000260.1 GCA_012728505.1 Synergistaceae bacterium
CTTCCTGAGACTTTAACTGCTGCTGACGGAACTCCTACAAATGCTGTTCTTGGATTTACATCAATGCTTCTGAACGGACTAGATAAATGGAATCCCGGCAGGGTCGGGCTTTTCTTTGACCCTAAAGGTCCAACAAGACGCCATGAACTTTTCAAGGAGTACAAAAAGGGCAGAAAACCCACTCCAGAAGGTTTTAAAATACAGCTCCCTCTGATAATAGAGATAAGCAAAGCCATGGGCATTCCCATTTTTATCAGGGATGGTGTGGAAGCTGATGATTACATTGTCTCAACAGCGCAGAAAGCTTCCGACGAAGGATGGAACGTCAGTATTTTCTCTGCGGATAAAGATCTCTTTCAAGTAATAAACGAGAATGTAAAAATAATACGGCCCTCCAAAGGAGTCAGTGACTTTAAAATCTACAACAAAGATTTCTTCATAGAGGAGTTTGGATTTGAACCGAAACTTATGGCTGACTATTTGGCTCTTGTAGGAGACGCAATAGACAACATCCCTGGGGTTCCAGGAATAGGAGATAAAACAGCAAAAGAGCTTATCGGTAAATATGGGTCACTTGAAAACATTTATGAAAATTTAGAAGATGTTGCTAAGGGAAGAAGATCCAAACTTGAGGTGAATTCTGATCTTGCGTATGCCAGCAGGGAACTGATAATACCTCAAAAAACAGACTCTGTTCCGCTTGAAGAGCTGGTTGTGAAAGAGCCGGACGAGAAGGTCCTTGTCGAGTTGTGTACTAGATTGAACCTGAAAAAACTTATGAATAGAGTTATTCCGGATGCAAAAATTGATAATAAACCAGATAGATCGACTAGAACCCAAATCTCTAAAGCTTCCGTTGTTAGCTCTGTAATCGAAATAGGAGAAACACGTGAAAAGGTTAAAATTGACTATGATGTACTTTTAAAAATTGAAGAGTTGGCTTTCATGCCTAATGAGGAAGATAAAAATAAGTTTTATCTATATGACAGGGAGGGCAGGACTGCTGTTCTCAACCTTCAAATAACCAATCAGTTAAAGTATTGGGAAGAATGGTGCAAGAAAGGAACTCTGATCCTATTTGGATACAGGGAGATACTATCGAAATTCGACGTTCCTCTTCCTCCAACAGAGAAAATAAAGGATGTAGAGATAGCACACTATCTTCTTCACCCCGATCGGGGCGGCAGTTCTATAGAGAAGACTTTGGGCCGTAAACTTCCTCATGGTAATGAACTATGCGGAGAACTCTTTGCGTTGTGGGATGCATTTGAGCCGGAGATCAAGAAGTTCGGACTTGATAAGCTTATGTTAGAAATTGACCTTCCTCTTTCCGTAGCTCTAGCTAATCTTTATCGTAATGGGCTATTTGCAGATGTAGAAAAGTTGACTTCTATGGAAAAAGATCTCGGAAAAGCCATTGCAGCAACCGAGAAAGACATCGAACAACTAGTGGGAGAAACAATTAACCTTAACTCACCAAAGCAGGTAGGATGGCTTCTCTTTGAACATCTTAAACTGCCACCGATCAAGAAAACGCAGACCGGTTATTCAACTGACATGAGCGTCCTTGAAGAGCTAGTTCGTCTACCTGAGCCGCTTTGCGACGTTCCAAGAAAAATTATAGAGTACAGGGAAGAAGCAAAAGTCCTTTCTGGTTTCGTCCAGCCCTTCCTTGCGATTGCTTCAGCTGGTGGTGGTTTTATCCATTCGACCTTTGACCACCTTTCAACCGGAACGGGGCGCCTTTCAAGTAGAGACCCTAACGTTCAGAACATGCCACTCTTCGGTAAGTGGGCGGTCAGGTTCAGGGATTGTTTTATCCCTTCAGTTAAAGGCAAGGTATTTGTAGCAGCTGACTATTCGCAAATTGAACTCAGAGTGCTTGCCCACCTTTCTAAGGAAGAAAGACTCATTACTGCCTTTGCTGAAGGCAGAGATGTGCATATGGAGACAGCTTCCTGGGTCTTCGGACTTCCTGCAGATGAAATAAGCCAAGAACAGAGGCGCTTTGCTAAAGTAGTAAACTTTGGTCTTCTTTATGGAATGGGAGCTCACGGATTGGCACAGAGACTGGGGATACCAAGACCAGAGGCTGCCTCCATGGTAAAAAGGTATTTCAGCGTCCTGCCCAGTGTCAAAAAGTATCTTGAGAAGAGTGTCCAAGAGGCAAAAGAATTAGGCTATACCTGTTCTATATTCGGTCGAATAAGACCTCTGAACGAAGTTGCTACGACAGCGGGAAGAGGCAACAACCCCATAGACAGAATAGCAGTCAATACTCCAATTCAGAGCGCCGCGTCTGATATAGCAAAAATAGCTATAATGAGGTTTGATAAGGTTGTTAAAGAAGAGTTCAAGGGAGCCAGGACTGTTTTGCAGATACATGACTCCATTGTCTGTGAGTGCTTTGAAGAGGATGCCGAGAGGCTTGAAAAAAGGCTTGTTGAGGTGATGGAAAGCGTTGACGTCCTTAGCGTGCCCTTGAAAGCTGAACCGAAACATGGAGATTCACTGAGTAAGGTATAAGATAATGAGGGCGCGATCAAACTTTTCGCTTGCGTCTTTCCGAAACCTGGAATATAATTTACAGCTGTATGTTACATGTTAGACGTATAAGAACATCTGGAGGTGCAATATATTGAAAAAGGATATACATCCGAAATACGAAGTCTGCAAGGTGACCTGCGCCTGCGGCAATACATTTGAAACCAGGTCCACCACGGGAGACATGAGAGTTTCGATTTGTAACGCATGTCACCCCTTCTACACTGGTAAGAAGGGCCGCGTGATAGAAGCCGGACGACTTGAGAAATTCCGTCAGAAATACGCAGGTATGGACTACGGACAGAAGAGCGTTAAAGAGGATACAACAGAGGAATAGCTTTTACCTAGGAGGGGAGCGAATCTGCTCCCCTCTTTTTTCTAGTATCAGCCGATCTGTTATCACACAAACGTCACGTCTGACGAGAGGAGGCTGTACTCTTGCCTATAGAAGTCGAATTGATCGCAAGCACACCCGATGCTGCCAGAATAGTTGCTGCCGCTGCTAAGATTTGTTACTCTCCCTCGGGAGCTGTGGACATACTGGATGGGCTAGACACAGATAAGACAGTATCGTTTTTAAAAATGTTACGCAAATCCGGCCATCTTTCACCATTCGAACATGTCTCTTTTACGTTTGCGGCTGAAGGTATAAGCAGGGTGGCGACACACCAGCTTGTCCGACATAGACTTGCAAGCTACTCGCAGCAGAGTCAAAGATATGTGAGCATGTCCGGACAGACTTGCATAGTGCCTCCTTCTGTCTTAAAAAATAACAAGGCCTATGAACTATTCATGAAACAGGTTGAAGAATCGTGGAACTGCTATAAAGAACTGGTTGATTTGGGTATTTCTAAGGAAGACGCCCGTTTTGTCCTGCCTCATGGGACTGAAACTAGGCTTGTTTTAACTATGAACGCTCGTGAACTGAACCATTTCTTCTCCCTGAGACTCTGTAAAAGATCCCAATGGGAGATAAGGGAGCTTGCCCGTAAAATGCTGATTCTTGCTAGGGAAGCGGCTCCGGAGATATTTGACCTTGCCGGACCTTCATGTGTAGTTGAAGGTGTGTGCAAAGAGGTCCATTCTTGCAATGAACCATACGAAAACATGGAGAAGATGTTGTCAGAATGAAAATGATTATTGCTGTGCAGCGGATAATTTTATTCGCTTTTTTAGGTGTCCCTAAGAGGATCCCTGTTGGAGGACAAGCTGTAATCGAAGGAGTTCTCATGAAAGGTCCTGAACACTGGGGGTTAGCAGTAAGAGAACCTGGAGGTTCTATCTGGTTAACCTCGTGGCTTGGTTCGGAATGGCTTAAAAAAGGAATTTGGAAATATCCTGTAATAAGAGGTTTTGCCACCATGGTCGAGATGATGAGGATAGGAATGAGGGCCTTGTCCAAATCTGCTGAGATCAGTCTCGGCGAAGAGGATA
The DNA here is from genome assembly GCA_012728505.1 of Synergistaceae bacterium. Taxonomy (GTDB): domain Bacteria; phylum Synergistota; class Synergistia; order Synergistales; family Synergistaceae; genus Caenicola. The sequence goes on from JAAYEY010000260.1 coordinate 3,979, forward strand.
AAATCTCGCCTCTTGAGATGGTTGGTGCGGTAGCAGTTGCTATTTTTGCAGTTGCGGGGCTTTTCGTTGCACTACCGATGTTGGTCTCGGAATATTTGACATCTCTTTTAGGCCTCTCACACTTGTCTAAGAACTTTATGGAAGGCATTCTTAGAGGAATTATTTTTGTCGGATACATTGCCTTAATCGGGCTTTGGAAAGATATACAGCAAGTTTTCGCCTATCACGGAGCAGAACATAAAACTATAAACGCATACGAAAATGATGCAGAGCTTACCCCCGAAAGTGTCGCGAAATTTTCAAGGATACACAGGCGGTGCGGTACATCCTTTTTGCTTGTCGTAATTTTTGTCAGTATAATAGTCTTCTCTGCAATAGGAGGAGGTTCTATCCTTTGGAGAATAGGAAGCAGGGTGCTCTTGCTGCCGTTGGTCATAGGGTTATCATATGAATTTATTAAAAGTGCTTCAGATTCAAATACATGGGGTCTATACTGTATCAAACCGGCCCTATCACTACAGTACATAACGACCAGAGAGCCAAGTCTGGATCAGATAGAGGTGGCGTTAGCGGCGCTGGAAGTCGCTCTTAATCCGCAGCCTGCGGATGAAGAGCAACGCCGCGGTAGTCGATAGCGAATCGATTGGTAATCAATTGGGGAGTCGATAGGAAAAACATCGACGTTTTGCGTCGCGGTAGTCGGTTGCAAATCGGTTGGTA
>JAAYEY010000043.1 GCA_012728505.1 Synergistaceae bacterium
CATACAAAAAGCGAAGCAGATATCTGCTTCGCTTTAATGTTTCCTGTATAAGAGATTCAGCTGCACCTCGAATAACAGGTCTATATTGGCAGTCCCTAGGGGATTCGAACCCCTGTTAACGGGCTGAGAACCCGCCGTCCTAGGCCCCTAGACGAAGGGACCACATCACATATGATATGGCTGGGGTACCAGGATTCGAACCTAGATTGCCTGATCCAGAGTCAGGTGTGCTGCCGTTGCACCATACCCCAAAAGGCCCAGCCTGTCAGCTTAAGCTGCAGGCATGACAAGTGAAAATTATATCGGATATTCCTTCATTGTCAACCCAGACATAGGTCAATTATAATAGGAAATGTAAGAGCGAGTCTTATTTTCGCCCATGTAACTGCAAATTTTGCCCACTTAAAATGTTTAGAATACTTACCGCCCTATGGTTCTAAGTCGTATTAAGTGGTACGATTATACGCTGAGGGGGAGTTGTTTTTATATGCCCATTGATAATAGGAAAAAGAAAATAAATAGGAATGTTAGTAAAAAAGGTGAACTTAGCGTTATTCCCCTTGGAGGACTTGGGGAGATTGGTAAGAACCTTACGGTTTTCAAATACGATGATGACATTATCATAATAGACTGCGGTCTCAAATTTCCTGAAGAGGACATGTTGGGAATAGATTTTGTTATCCCTGATGTTGAGTATTTGATAGAGAATAAAGAAAAAATCAGAGGAATTTTCATTACCCACGGGCACGAAGACCACATCGGAGCCCTTCCTTTTATTCTTCCGAGGCTGGATGTCCCTCTATATAGTACTAGGCTCACTGCCGGACTTATAGAAAACAAGATGAAAGATGCAAAGACGTCCTACCAGCCAAAGTACAGAGAGATTTGTCATGGAGATTTAATCGAAATTGGAGCTTTCTCTTTGGAATTTATTCCGGTATGTCATTCCATCCCGGACGCACTTGCTATATCAATCAAGACACCACTGGGAATTATAGTTCACACAGGAGATTTCAAACTAGACCCTACTCCAATAGACGGAATAGGAACAGACTACAGCTCCTTCGCCTTGCTTGGCAAGGAAGGTGTACTGCTGATGCTCTCTGATTCGACAAATATCGAAAAAGAGGGAATTACACCTTCAGAGAAAACTGTGGGGCAGACATTTGAACGCCTCTTCAGGCTCTATAAGGACAGAAGGATCGTCATTGCTACTTTTGCAAGCAATCTTCACCGAGCACAGCAGGTGTTCAATACAGCGGGAAGGTTCAACCGCAAGGTTATGCTTGCAGGTAGGAGCATGATAAACAACGTTGAACTCGCGCTGGATCTTGGCTATATAACTGCCCCTGAAGGACTGCTAATCACCCCGCAAGAAGCGGAACATATGGCTGATAACAGGGTGGTAGTGCTGACAACAGGAAGCCAGGGAGAACCTTTTTCAGGGCTTGTCCTTATGAGCAGAGGTACACATAGGATGTTGAAGCTGGGGCCGAAGGACCTTGTGATTATTTCAGCCACACCGATACCGGGCAATGAAAAACTTGTAAGCCACACGGTAAATAGACTTTTTGCCTGTGGATGCGAAGTGATATACGAGCGCGGGGATGAGATACATGTATCAGGACATGCCGCTCGCGACGAACTTACGATAATGCTCAGTATGCTGAAACCTAGATATTTTGTTCCGGTCCATGGAGAGTACAGGCACCTTGTACGCCATGCGCAGTTGGCGCGCGAAATGGGAGTGCCACCAAAAAATGTTTTCGTAATGCAGAACGGTGATGTCCTCAAGTTTAAGGGTAGGAGTAATGTCTCTATAGACGGCAGAGTGCAGGCCGGCGCAGTACTTGTAGACGGCATAGCACTGGGTGAATTTGAAGGCAGCCTTCTTAGAGAAAGACGGGAACTATCAGAAAATGGCATAGTATCAGTCGCGATAACCTTAAATCGTCGTTTCCATTTGGTTGCACCTATACAGATACAGACAAAGGGTAGTGTTTTTTCTACGGAAGACGGAGGCACCTTCAAAGAGCTTGAAAACGCAGTTAAAATGGCATTGGAACAGTTTCTTCGTACACCGGGAGCAAAACCTGAAATGCTGCCAACAGAAATAAGGAGAAGGATTAGGGATCTCTATGGTAGGATCTCCAGAAACTATCCTGTCATAGTGCCGCTTATATCCTATGTTGATTAAGATACTTAAGCGGGCTTGACCGACCGCTGATATCTGAGGAGAGATATGATGCCAATTACTTCATTGCTGCAAATTTTTGCGGGAGTAGGAATTCTGATTTACGGAATAATTATCATGGGGGAATCACTCCAGATAATTGCAGGAGACAAGCTGAGAAAACTGATTGGCTCCCTTGCGGGAACTCCATTAAAAGGATTGCTCCTTGGAACAGCGGTAACAAGCATCCTTCAAAGCAGCAGTGCAACAACCGTTATGGTAGTAAGCTTCGTAGACGTAGGTTTAATGACTCTGACGCAGGCTATCGGTGTGATTCTTGGAGCGAATATTGGTACAACAGTAACAGCCCAGCTAATTGCATTCAAAGTGACCGATCTGGCTTATGTCACAGCAATAGTTGGTGTTGTGCTCTGCATTTTCTTTCAGAAAAAAAGACACAAACAAATAGGTGTAGGGTTGATTGGTTTTGGGCTGCTCTTTATTGGGATGGAAATGATGCAGGAGCCTCTTGCTTTCCTTAAGCAGAGCCCGGAATTTCTTACTATCTTTAAAGACCACATCTTTCTTGCATTTCTCTCGGGACTCGTAATTACCTTGCTAGTCCAATCCAGCTCAGCTACAGTGGGACTTACAATGGCAGTTGCCGCTCAGGGACTTGTACCACTTGAGACGGCCATTGCTATAATTTTGGGCGACAACATAGGAACAACGATCACTGCGGTTATTGCCTCATTAGGTGCTAACAGGTCAGCGAAACAGGCAGCGGCAGCTCACGTTATGATAAAGATACTTGGGACAGTTGTCATAATGGCGTGTCTGCCTTTTTACACCTCATTGATTGAAAACACTTCCTCAGATATATCGCGTCAGGTGGCAAATGCCCACACTATCTTCAACGTTATAATTGCATTTATGTTTCTTCCCTTTGTGGCACAGTATGTAAAGTTCATAAGAAAGATTCTGCCGGACGATAAGAATCAAGAGGTCCTTGGAGCGATGTTCCTTAATTCAACTCTCATTACAGCGTCAAGTGCCGCGGCTGTGGATGCAGTGCGCAAAGAAATGATCCGTCTCGGCACTTCAGCGCTCAGGATGATTGAGAACTGTAGGACCATGTTGCTGAATGACGACGAGAAGCTTGTTGAAGAGATATACAGAGAGGAACGAAACGTAAACGAGATAACACACGAGATATTCAGGTATGGTACGCAGCTTGGTCAGTCAGGCCTCTCTCCCGACCTTTCCATAATCCTTAACTCTTGTATAAGCGGTGTGGGTGATATCGAAAGAATTGGGGATCATGCAACTAACCTGGTTGAAATGTACCAGTTCCTTCAGGATCACAAACTTAAGTTCTCTCCGAAGGCACTGGAAGAGTGCAAGGAAATGTTCGACCTTGTCGTCTCAGCTGTTGCAAAGAGCGTGCAGGCACTAGAGGAAGAAAATCAAAAGATAGCCCAGGAAGTTGTCGATCTTGAGGACAGGATAGATTATATGGAAAAGACGCTTAGAGCAAGGCACATAGCAAGGCTAAATGCAGGTGGTTGCAGCCCAGGGGCGGGAGTTATATTTATTGATATCCTCAGCAACCTCGAACGTGTGGGCGATCATGCACACAATATAGCCATGGTAATTTTTGACATCGAACGTATGCACAAACACGG
>JAAYEY010000044.1 GCA_012728505.1 Synergistaceae bacterium
ACTCCTCCTGAGTCAAATGCAATACCTACAAAAAGCTTGGGAACATAGTATGACATAACGATCGCCACGACGTACCCGGGGAGAAGGAAGTGCCAAAGTTTTATATTTGGACTAAGGATATCCACCATCGAAAGTGCTACGGCTATACCTACTCCCAAGCTCAGAGTTGCTATAACAATTTTCCTTTTAACGTAACCACTCGTCACATCTTCGATCTGAGACGTCAATACATAAACTGCAGGTTCCGAAAGCATTACTACAAATCCAAGTATGAAACCCACTGAGACAAGACCGAAATGGTTCTCAAAAAGAGCAAGTTTTCGCCCAACCAAATTTCCAATTTCTAAAAAACTGCCGTTTACGCCTGTCATGAAAAAGAGAAGACCAAGGAAAGTAAAAATAATCCCCGTTACTATTCCTCTCAACCCTTTTTTAGAAAACTTGGAGGAGAGCTTCTGATATATTGCAAAAACAACAATGACTGGCAAAAGAGCAAAAGCTACGTCTATCGCAATAACTGGTAATTTATCAAGAAAATGACCCATTGTTGAGAGAGACGATGTATCAACTACAGGTAGACTCCCCATAAGTTCCTCTGTATCTGACATTATACCCATGATCATTATAGCCATCAACGTTCCGACAGTTGCAACGCCTACCATTCCAAAGCTATCCGCATTAGACGCCTTACTATCCTTTTTCAACGCAGAGACACCCGCCGCAAGGGCAAGTATAAAGGGTACCGTCACTGCTCCTGTTGTTGCACCAGATGAATCAAAAGATATTGCAAAAAATTCTTCGGGTGTAAAACAAGCCAGAACAAAAACTATAAAATAAAGCAAAGTCATTATCTTGTTCAGCGGTATATTGTAGACTATTCTAACAAAACCGAGTGAGAGCGTAATTGCAAGACCTAAAGATACTACCAATACCGTTTGCATTTTCCCCACGCTTCCGGCCGTAATGTTCTCGATCTGCTGGGCAATAATATGAAGAGCCGGCTCAGCCACTGATACCGCAAACCCCAGCACTAAACCTGCCATAATAAGCATCCACAACTTGTTTGTTTTAGCAATAGAAGCTCCCATTTGCCTACCTATTGGTGTTATTCCTATGTCTACCCCCAACAGAAATATAGTAAGTCCAATAATTATAAAAACGACCCCGACTAGGAATCTTATAAAAAGAGGCGCTCCCAAAGGAGTGATGGTAAAGTTCAAGATCGTTACTATGATAGTAATTGGAGATACCGAAAACAAAACATTTTTAAATTTCTTTAAAAGGACATCCAAAAGACTCAAACTCCATTCTTAACAGCTTCTACAATTTTTTACAAAATTAATCCTTCGTAAGAAAATCCAACTTGGAATCATAACATATAAAACTATTTTAATATATTCTTCTTACAAAGAGCAGAGGTTACAATTTAGACTAACGAGGCTTTTAGCATTGGAAAACACCTTAAGGAATCTTAAATAAAGATGCGTCCCAAGGGGGGGTAATAGTAAAGTTAAGAACTGTAACAATCAGGGTTATAGGCAGGACAGCAGCATAACTTCCCTGAACTTCTCTGCAAGAACATTCAAAGCATCAAACTCTCCTCTTCAAACGGTAACCTGTATCTCTATTTCTAGAACTTACCACCAGATAAAAATAGTCACATGTTTGATTGTAACAAAGAAACATCCATTACTAGATTTTTCTCCCTGCTACAGCGATATTAAGAAATTTTTTTACTCATTTAAATAGGTTTCTCGGTTAATTCAAGAAGCTATGAGATAACTACACCCTTCTTGTTCAATGAAAAATACTCTCGGGGGTTTATTAAAAAACCCAGCCGTATGAGGGACGAAAGGAAAATCTTTGCTCTTTTGCGTGAAAAACGACGATCGATCAGCGGCACGAATGATCAAGCAGAAGAACATAAACGGAACCTGCGGGAGATATAGGCTTAATCTCCCGCAGGTTCCTGAGTATTTGGTCCAGATTGTGCTTACAAATCGGTCTCTTTATTTCTTAAGCTTATGAACTACGTCGATTACCGTGCCGTCGCGCCATTCGACTACACCTATAATGCGGTCTTCTGTTTCGACGGGGTCGGTAGGACCAGACATCTTATGCGCTCTTGAGACCAACTCTTCCATTGGAACCAGAGGAAACCCTTTCACTGCAGAGCATGCATCGAGAAGGTCTTTGCGCCTCGGGTTGATAGTGATGCCATATTCTGTAACTATAGCATCGATGACCTCTCCCGGAGTCGTTACACTGTAAACGCTGTCGGTAACACAGGGAATGCGTCCACGGAGAAGAGGCTGAGCTATTATCGTGAGTTTCGCTCCGGCGGCTGTGTCCTGGTGCCCGCCTATTCCGTGCAGAAGTGCTCCATCAGCCTCAGTGTTGACGTTGGCGTTAAAGTTTGTGTCCACTTCAGTAGCTCCAAGGATTACAACGTCAAGCATGTTGACCGCCGCTCCACTGTTCCAGGGATTGGCGTACCAGTCTGCCGATATTTCAATATGTCTCGGGTTTTCACCTATCGAACGAACTGCCTCTAGGTCAAATGATTGAACGTCCATAAGTCTTTCGACAAGACCCTCTTTTAGTAATTCTACGAAATAACCTGTTATTCCGCCGAGACCAAAACTTCCTTTGATTCCCTTCTTTATCATGGCTTCTCTCATGAAAGCGGTGACTGCAAGGGGAATCCCTCCTGCACCAGTCTGAAAAGAGATTCCCTCTTTGAAGTAAGGGCTCGCTTCTATAAGCTCTGACGCATATTTAGCTATAAGCAGGCGAAGCGGATCTCTGGTAACTTGTGTTGTGCCGGAAACAATGCCTGCCGGGTCTCCTATACTCGGGACCTCTACGACTATATCAACGCTGAGCTGTGAAATTGATACCGGGGCAGCGGGATAGGGCTGTATGTTATCTGTAACTGCAACGACACAATCAGCATACTGGGCGTCGGTAAAAGCGTATCCAAGGGATCCGCAGGCAGACTTCCCCTGAGTTCCGCAAATATTCCCATATTGGTCAGCTGTAGGAGCTGCAATAAATGCTACATCTATATGGACATCTCCTGAAACAACAGCGCGGGGACGACCACCGTGACTTCTGAGTACGACAGGAACATCCATGCCGCCCTCTGATACTAGCTGTCCAATAGGTCCGTTTACTGAGCCCATTATCCTTGAAATAACACCGCTTTTGATATGCTCAATCAGTTTTTTATGGACTCCGAAAAGAGCTGTAGGGAAGAGGGTAAGATTCTTTATCCCCATCTCAGCGCACGCATCTATTACCATATTGACTACAAAATCGCCGTTGCGAAGGTGGTGGTGGAAGGAGACCGTCATACCGCTTTTAAGGCCTGATGCCGTTATTGCTGCCTTTATGTCGCGTACGCGTTTATCCGTGCAGGTGCTGTCAACGCAGCGAATTTTTCCACCTGCCCTGTATCCTTCTTCCGGCTTTAAGGCAAATGCGCCCTGAAAAAGCTTCGTTTTGCCGTATCCCTCTATAAAATCGGGTATTTCACGGCCTAGTGCGTTCTTTGCCATCTTATTTCACCTCCAAAAGTCCGGCCCTGATGAGAGTATATTCTGCTCTCTTAACGACCGGAATGTCGACCATTCTTCCGTCAACAGTGACCGCGCCCTGACCGCGCCTAGCAGCATCTTTAGCTGCTTCGACTATCTTGAGGGCCTTCGTTATTTCCAACTCTGTTGGTTTGAAGACATCATGAATGATAGGTATCTGGTTGGGGTGGATGACACTCTTCCCCGCGAACCCAAGCTGTTTGACAAACTCCATCTCTTTACGCAGACCTGCATCATCCGTCACTCTCGGGAAAACCGTGTCAAGGGGATCTACTCCGGCTGCTCTGGCAGCAAAGACCATCATACGACGTGCCCACTCAAGTTCTGTACCTTCATATGAACGGCTTGTTTTCAGGTCTGCCGTAAGGTCTTCTCCGCCTGGTATTATTGCTGCTACACGTGGGGATGCTGAGGCGATATCATAGGCATTCCAGATACCCTTTGCAGTTTCGAGAAGACAAAATATCTTAGTCTGACCGACAGGTATCCCGTTTTTATCCTCTATTATTGAAAGTTCTTCATCTATTATCTTAACTGTTGTAGCATCATCGACTTTTGGAGCTCTGATACCATGTAGCGCCGGAAATGGTACTACCGCAGCAAGGTCATCTTTCCAATATTCAGTATCGATTCCGTTGATGCGGACAGTTACTTCGCAGTCTCCAAATTCTCCCTGTTTGAGAAAATGCTGGACAAGTATACGGGCCGTATCCTTTTCTGACATTGCAACCGCGTCTTCAAGGTCAAGTATCAGACCATCGGAACCGAAAAGGTACCCACGCGTGAGCATGTTGGGGTTATTCCCCGGAAGATATAGCATTGTACGTCGCATTACTTGTCGCCTCCCATCATTCTTTTCACTGCAGCCTCTACTCTGGCTCCAAGAACGATATCTAGGGCTCCATTGTCCTGAATCGAAACATCAATGTCCTTTACACCCATGGAAGCTATTACTTCAGCAGTCTTTTTTTCCATTGCTGATTTAAATCTCACTGCACTGCTCCCGGTGATCTTAATTTTTACACCGACACCCGGAGCCGTTTGAGAAACTGTTACAAGGCAGTCCATTGATTCCAGTGTGCCAGCCTGAGCTGTATTCATGGTGTTTTACCTCCCTGTTTATGTCATGGAGAAGCGGCCCGCCTGCCCGTCTCAACGAGAGCTGGGAAGGCAGGCCGCTTATTGGTTTAGTTTTTTTGCTGTTTCAGTTTGCCGCTTCACTGAAACAGCAAAACTGATTTTTTTACTTTAAGGCCTAATCGTTGAATCCTATTAGGCTGGCTTCATCCCATGCGCACATCTTGTTGACTTTTGCTTTTGCCGCTTCAAGTTTTGCTCCCTTGAATTCGGGGTTTACCTTCCCTGCGATTGCTGCTGCCATGTCGATAGTGCTGGCTGCATTCTTTTCCCAGTTAGGATCGCCGCGGAAGTCGCGGAGAACGTCGTATGTAAGCGTTCCGGGCTTGTTGTCGACGAGGACTTCGCCAAGCGCTTTCTCGATCTTCTTGGCTGCTTCATCAAGACCAAGATACTCGAGCATCATCTTTGCGGTGAGGATCATTGCGCTCGGGTTTACTTTGTACTGGTGGGCATACTTAGGTACGGAACCGCTGCTGGGTTCAAAGAGTGCAGTATCCTTGCCTATGTTGCCACTCGGAGCAAATCCAAGACCGCCCGTAAGCTGGGAAGCTTCATCTGAAAGGATGTCGCCAAAAACGTTGCTAGCCACTATTACGCTGTAATCCTGTGGGTTCTTGATGAGCCACATTGCAGTAGCATCTGCGTTCTCTTCGTAGCCTTTGATACCGAACTGCTCGTATTCTTTTGCTATTTCGAGGAAAATTCTCTTCATCATTCCGTCTGTTTCGCGGATAACGTTAGCCTTATTGCAGTTATGGACAGTCTTGCGACCTGTCGCCTTCGCATATTCAAATGCTGCGCGAATAATACGCTCGCATCCGTCCTTTGAGAAAACGCGCCATGATACTGCTACTTCACGGCCCTTGAATCTTTCCATACCCTTGTGGAGGTCAAACATTGCTTCGGGAAGCGGGTAGAACTCTACTGCTGCATATAGGTCTTCGGTGTTCTCGCGGAACATGACGATGTCAATGTTGGGATCCTTCGCGAGAGGAGTACCGATCCCTGGGAGTTTCTTCGCGGGACGGATGTTGATGTAAAGATCGAACAGCTGACGCATCTGAAGGATAGCTGATTTAAATCCCTTCACTCCGGCCTTTGATGTGATTGCGGCCATAAGGGTAGCGTCTGTTTCACGGATGGATTTGATGGTTTCTGGCGGAACTGTGTTACAGCGGGGATCGCCTTCGCCAAATTTCTTGTTTGATTTTTCCCACATGCACCAGCCAAGGTCAGCGCGGACCCAGTCGATGGGCAGATTGAGAGATTCGAGAACGAGAAGCGCGCCCTCCATCATGTCGAAACCGGAGTCATCCCCAGCCATGTAACAAACCTTGTAGCGATCTTTCTGTTCTTTTACCTTAAGTACGTTTCCAGACATATTGTTTCCTCCTCTTAATTTTTACTTTTTTATTTATAATGTTTGGCTCGTATTTCAAAATAGTAAAATCTTTAAGAAAATACGGGCCAAACTATTCTAAAACCTACCGTTCAATTACTATGGCTTATGCGAGACCCAGCGATTTCTTGACGTGGGGAATAAGTCCTCCGTCATTGATGAGTCCTTGCACAAACTCCGGGTATGGCGGGAACTTAAACTCTTTTCCGTTGGCCTTGATTACGCCGCTGTCGAAATCGACCTCTATCTCGTCGCCCATTTTGATAGCATCAACTGCGTCTGGGCATACGATGATGGGGAGTCCTTCGTTAAGGCAGTTGCGATAGTAGATACGTGCAAAACTCTTCGCGATTATTACAGCTATACCACGCTCTTTTAAGCATGTTACGGCCTGTTCACGGCTTGAACCGCAACCCCAGTTTTTGCCGCCGACAATTATGTCGCCCGGTTTTGCGTTCTTGTTGAACTCCATGTCGAGGTCTTCAAGAGCGACTTTTGCCATGTCAGCGCGTTCTTTTATCGTATAGGTGTACTTGCCGGGAAAAATGACATCTGTGTTTATGTCATCGCCGTATTTCCATACTCTACCTTTAACAGACATTTTAAAGCGCCTCCCTTGGATCGGAGATTTCGCCTTTTATGGCGGATGCCGCAACGGTCATCGGGCTTGCAAGATAGATGAAGCTCTCTTTGTCACCCATGCGACCTTTAAAGTTACGGTTTGCTGTACTGATAGCAACCTCTGTCGGTGCGAGGATACCCTCGTGGTTTCCCATGCAGGGACCGCAACCGGGGTTGCAGATAACGCATCCTGAATCGAGGAATATGTCTAGAAGCCCCTCTTTCATTGCCTGGCGATAGACTGTCCAAGAAGCTGGGATAACTATTGTACGGACTGCGATTTTTTTGCCCTTGAGAATGGCCGCAGCAGCACGGAGGTCTTCGATGCGTCCGTTAGTGCAACTTCCAAGGAAAACTTCGTGTATCTTTGTGCCTTTGACTTCGCTTATCGGGGCATAGTTGTCCACTGTGTGCGGTTTTGCCACACATGGTTCTATGTCTGCGAGGTCGTAGCTATACTCAGCTGCATAAACAGCGTCTTCGTCAGCCCAAAGAGGCTCCCAACAGTCACACTTTGCATTGTCCTTTATTGCCTCGAGGACCTTATGGTCGGGCTTGCATACCGCGTTCTTGGCTCCGAACTCGATACCCATATTACAGAGGGTCATCCTCTCGGCTATGCTCATGTTTTCGATTCCATCGCCGTGGAATTCTACGCTCATGTAGTCTGCTCCGTCGGCCTTCACGTCTCCGATGAACTTAAGGATGAAGTCCTTTGCGGATACGCCAGGCTTAAATTTACCTGTAACTACGACTTTCATGCTTTCGGGAACTTTGAACCAAATCTTTCCGGTTGCCCATGCTGCTGCCATCTCTGAGCGTCCGATACCTGTTGAGAATGCTCCGTATGCTCCATATGTGCAAGTGTGGCTGTCGCTCCCCACCATAATAAGTCCGGGGAGGGCAAAACCTTCCTCACACATCTTCTGGTGGCATACTCCTCCGTCGCTGGTTACGTCATAAAAATGTTTGATTCCCTGTTCTGCAGAGAATTCACGCACTTCTTTGTGGTTTACAGCATGGTCGCTGGAAGGAGCAGGAACTGCGTGGTCTAGAATAAATACTATGCGTTCTGGTTTCCATACGTTTTTAACGCCTATTTTCTTAAATATTCTTGCGATTGGAGCCCCGTTGTCGTGGCTCATGCACCAGTCAGGTTCGACCGTTACGACTTGGTTGGCTGTTACATCATATCCGGCCGCTCTGCCCAGTGCCTTTTCGGCAAATGTCTTGCCCATTTTGATTTCACGCTCCCTGTCTTTAATATATTGTGAAATTTTTATGAAATATGCTGCAATGATACGAGTAGTGAAGCAATTGTAAAAAGTTGCGAGGGTAATCAGACAATCGCTTCACTACAGTTTTTAAATGGTTTGTTATTTCTTTTTCTTTGCTTCGGCTTTGAGATATCCCATAAGCCCGCCGGCCTGCATTATGTCGTTTTCAAGATCACTTACAGCGTCGCCGTGGAATTGATGGCCGCTTGTAACATCTTTGATGGTTCCTGTTGAAAGTTCAACTTCAAGCTGGTCTCCGTCCTTGATCTTACCCTCTTTGATAGCATCTGAAAAACCTTTTACAAAGAGAACTGGGTAGCCGTTGTTGATGGCGTTGCGGTAGTAGATGCGGGAGCATGTTTCAGCAAGTATTACAGGAACACCGGCATATTTTATGCAATAAATCGCATGTTCGCGGCTTGAACCGGCTCCGAAGTTCTTTCCACCTACCACAAAATCTCCGGGTTTTACTTCCTTTGCAAAATGCTCTTTGCCGGGGAAGTACTCGAAAGCATACTGCGGCATGTTTTTAGGATCTGTCTCAGCAAGATATTTATTGTGGTAGATGAGGTCGGTATCGACGTCGTCACCAAATACCCACGCTCTGCCCTTGAGAATTTCGCTCATGTCAATCTTCCTCCTCTAGCCCAGAATGTCTCTGGGGTCAGTGATAACACCTTTGACTGCCGTTGCCATTGCTGACATGGGACTCATAAGGTACGTGTGACTCCCCTTGCCGACCTTGCCGATAAAGTTGCGGTTCGTGGTCGAGCATCCGATATCTCCGCTGGGGAGTGCTCCATAGTGCTCCGCTGTGCAGAGTGCACAGGTCGCGTTAGTAAATACTATTCCAGCCTCGATGAACTTCTCGATCATTCCTGCCTTCGCACATGCAAGCTGCACTTCCATCGTACTTGGGGTGATTATCGTACGGACTTTCGGGCTTACTTTGCCGCCGCCTGCCATTAGAACATCATAGGCAGCCTTTATATCTTCAAAACGCCCGTTCGAGCATGATCCGATGTGGACCTGATCGACCGCCGTTCCTGCAACTTCTCTTACCGGCTTCACGTTGTCCGGAGAATCCGGGCATGACGCTAGGGGTTCAAGGTTTGTCACGTCGTATTTGAGGACCTTGCAGTACTCAGCATCAGGATCTGCGGAAAGTTCTTTCACTCTATTTTCAACTTCCGGTCCGGCGCGATCTACGAGCCATTTCAGAACTTCACCGTTCGGCATTATGATAGGAACTTTTCCGCTCATCTCAGTAACCATTGAACAAAGGGTGATACGTTCTGCCAGATTTGCGTTTTCTATCGTTTCGCCTGTAAATTCAACTGCAAGGAAGTCCATTCCGCCTGCGCCAAGGTCTCCTACTATATGGGTAAGGAGGTCTCTCATGCAGACGCCCTTCTGGAACTTTCCTGTAACTTCGATCTTCATTGTTTCAGGAACGCGGAACCAGTTAGTGCCATTGATCCAAGAAGCTGCGATGTCTGAGTTGCCAACACCTGTTGCAAATGCGCCAACGCCGCCCAATAGGTTCATGTGGCTGTCTGTCCCGAGGACCACATCGCCGGGCTTGATCATTCCGGCTTCAAGCATTACGTGCTGTCCTATACCATGGTTGATGTCGAAGACACGTTTGATACCCTGTTTTTTTGCGAACTCGCGGATTATCTTCTGGTTTGTGGATACCTTCTCAGAGTGTGAAGGTGCCTG
>JAAYEY010000045.1 GCA_012728505.1 Synergistaceae bacterium
TATTGCTTCAATCTGCTGCTGAGCCTGCTTAAATTTTGGGAACTGCTGAAGTACAGCCATCTCATCAACAAATCCAACTTTCTCATCCGCTGCAAACGCGACGCTATATGCAGAGAATATTGCAAGAATTGCAACCAATAATAGTATTACTAATTTCTTCATTCGGTGTAACCTCCTGTATTTTCCTGTCTAAACACTCTATGGATTTTATATCCTGTTGCAGATATTGTCCATAGGCTATTTCAGCATTCTCCGCCTTATATGACGCTCCTGAATAAGGCATTTTTTATCAGTTCCTATAAGATCTTCTCGCCCCGCATTGATTAGTGCTTTTCTGACAATTTCAGTATTTTCCGGCATCCAATATTGCAGAAGTGCCCTCTGTATCTTTCGCTCTTCAAAACTCTTAGGAACATATACCTCTTCACCTGTAAAAGGATCCATACCGGTATAGTACATGCATGACGATACCGAGCCCGGTGTCGGTGTAAAATCCTGGACCTGCTCTGGACGGAGACCGCTGTCTCTGATGAACTCCGCCAGATCTATTGCCTCAGTTATTGTCGACCCGGGATGCGAGGACATAAAGTAAGGGACAAGGAACTGTTTCATCCCAAGTTCTTTGTTTTTCTGCCTGTAAGCATCTATGAATTCAGTTGTTATATTCCTCTGAACTTTCCTCATACGGCTCAGCACGGCAGGACTTACGTGTTCCGGAGCTATCTTAAGCTGCCCACTGATGTGATAACGACATAACTCGTCCAGAAAATCAGTTTTTTTATCCTCAAGGATATAGTCGTACCTGAGCCCTGATCGGATAAAAACTTTTTTTATCCCGGGGATCTCTCGTAGCTTCCTAAGAAGGTTTATGTATCTCGAGTGGTCGGCTACAAGTTTTTTACATGGACTGGGGAATAGGCATGACTTCCCGGTGCAGGCACCCTTTTTATCCTGATCCGGACATGAGGGGATCACAAAGTTTGCCGTGGGACCACCCACATCATGTATATATCCTTTAAAACCTTGCATTTTTTTATACTGTCTGGCCTCTTCAATCATAGATTCGTCGCTTCTGGTCTGTATTATCCTTCCCTGGTGCATTGCTATCGCACAGAAAGAGCACTCGCCGAAGCAGCCCCTGTGGCTGGTTATACTAAAACGCACCTCTTCAAGTGCCGGTACCCCTCCCGCATCATCATAATCGGGATGGGATGCCTTTGTGTAGGGCAGGCTGTAGACTTTATCCATCTCTTTCTCAGTAAGAGGTCGGGATGGTCTGTTCTGTACCACATGCCACGCTCCCTGATCTTGGATAATCCTGCTGCCCCTGATGTGATTCTGTTCAAGGTAGAATTTTTTAAAGGACTGGGCAAAAAGTTTTTTATCAGATTTCACTTCTTCAAAAGAGGCGAGGATAACAGCATCCGCCGCGTTCTCAGGATCATGGGTCTTCCAGCAGGTACCGGGGACGTCCCTTATATTACTTACCTCTCTTCCGTCAGAGAGGTATCTTGCGATCTCTGTAATGGGCAGCTCTCCCATGCCGAAGACAAGCAGGTCGGCGCGACTGTCCGCAAGTATGGACCTTCTTACGTCGTTGCCCCAATTATCATAATGAGCCATCCTGCGAAGGCTGGCTTCTATTCCTCCTATTATCAGTGGGATGTCCTTCCACAGCTCCCTAACCCTGTTACAATAGACGATAGTTGCCCTGTCAGGCCTCATACCGGGCGCTCCCCCAGGGGAGTAGTCATCTGTCTTTCTTTTTTTACCCGAAGCTGTGTAATGGTTGATCATAGAATCCATATTCCCACCGGTAACCATGACTCCGAGGCGAGGTCTTCCCATTTTTTCAAAATCTTCTGTGCTTCTCCAATCAGGCTGTGCGATTATGCCTACCCTGTACCCGAGGCTTTCAAGCCATCTTGATATTATCGCGTGGCCAAAGCTTGGATGGTCTACATAGGCATCGCCCGATATTATCAAAAAATCAAGTGCATCCCATCCACGAGCTTCCATGTCCTCACGATTTAATGGCAGAAACTTTTCTCTTTCGGTACTGTGATCTATTTTTATTTTTTCCAACTGGCATCTCTCCACTATTTCAGCTCATAACGAACATATCAAATCTAAACGTCATCCTACTAAAACGCCTCAGTAATAGTCCCCTTTTTTCGTTATTTTGTTATAGTATACCTTTTAGGAATGAGAGGGATGGGAATGCAGGAAAGGATAACGGTAAACTCTATCGATTTCGAGCTTCGTAGAAATTCCAGAAGAAAACATATTGCTATCGGAATAATCCCCTTCACAGGTGGATATTACATCGCTGCTCCCTCGCTCACACCTAAAGCTGAGATAAAGCGCATACTCTCACCTGATATCGAAGATATTATAAACAAGATACTTGTAAAACAGAGTAAAAATATTCTTCCAAACAAAAAATATCACAATGGAGAGAAATTTTTTTACAAAGGGGTAGAATATCCTTTAGTACGTTTAGATTGCAGGGTTGACAGAGGGTCGCTTCAGCTGGAGGATGGCGCTTTTCGAATTAGGTGCGGCCCGTCCGACAAAGAGAGAGAGATTTTCGAGGCCTGGTATAAAAGAGCCCTGCATAATGAAATACAGGAGATCCTCCCCATCTGGACCAAGAGGATAAAAGTAAACCCCTCTTCAATAAACATAAAAACCGTAAGGTCGATATGGGGAAGCTGCTCATCAAAAAGAAGCCTCACCTTTTCCACAAGGCTGGCGCTCGTGCCTTTCCTACTTATGGAATATGTTGTCGCTCATGAACTCTGCCACTTGCGGCACATGAATCATTCAAACGCTTTCTGGGAGGAGCTTTCATACTACATTCCCGACTGCAAGGAGAGAAGGAAAAACCTCAAAAATAATGGCCATCTGTACAGATGGTGGTAA
>JAAYEY010000261.1 GCA_012728505.1 Synergistaceae bacterium
ACCGTAGACCTCCCTCTTTAGTGCCGTGGACATTATGCTTCATGGCCATTTCTAAATATCTTTAACCCCTTAGTTCAAAATCGATTTATTGCCGCGGCACAAATTTGCGCCGTGACACTCTTTTGTACGCTTAAACTGTAACTTTTCCGCAACTAAGTAATATGAATATCACAAGCCATCAGGAGCTTAGTAGTTTTAGATGATACTTCGGCGGTGATCCATTCACCGCCGTCTATTCTTATCTTTGTTATCGACTTCAGATACTCGATCAGATCCTCAACAGAATATTTACTCGTAAACCCATGGTCTTTAATCACCCTGAAAAGCCTGTAACAGAGCATCAAAGATATATGATTTATAAAAGCCCATGCTTCGAGGGCATCCTCATCCTGCATATAGCTGCTGTCCTGTCCCAGCAAGTTTTTAAGCATGTCAAAAGACTGCTCTATATCTGCGCGCTGTTTATATGTGTCGTATATTTCTTTTGCCCCTATGGTCATGTTGCTCAGCATAACTATTGTCCCAAAATCATATTGTTTTTCTAAGAATCCCTCAGGAGTATATCCCTCTATATCTGCTTCTATTCTCTTTTGGTAATCACAGGCTTCCCTGGACCTTAAGTCTTCGTCCACAAAAGTGTGTACCGTCCTTCCGTTGCCAACAGGGCGGGAGTAGTAAAAAACAAGCCTTTCCCTGAATATAAACCTTCCGTCAAAAGATGACTTGTCACCCGTTTTTATAACGCTTCTGTCGAACAAGCGGCTGCTCCGCCTGAGCGGTATAACATATTCTATCCCTGATTCTTCAAGAATCCCAAAATTCTTCTCGGAACCAAATCCCTTATCCGCAACTACTATGGCATTGTTTATACCAGATTCTTTGATAGCTATGCCGAAGGCAGAAACATCCCGGATATTTCCAGGTAGAATTCTGTAATAAGCCGGTTCTCCTTTATCCTTTGCAAAAGCATAAAGGAGGCTGATTTGGGGGGTAAATATCCGTTTGCTGTTATACCCAACACGGTTGATATCCATTTCTCTTGATTCAGAGAATATGCTGGTAGCATCAAAAAAGACGTGGCTGCTTTGTCCGACATACTTTCTCATAAATGCACATATATTTTCTCTGCGAGCTCCAAGGTCACGAAGCAGGAGACTTATACTCTTTCCGGACATGGACTGTTTCTGATAAAACTCTGACACAAAAGAATGGGAGTAATAATGTTCCATCCGCTTAAAAGGAGTCCTATACATTGTTCTGATAAAAGACATAGTAATTATCTGTTGCCAGATATCTGGAAACAGATCCTTAAGAGACGAGATAATATCACCGGAGATACCCTGTAAATATTGACTTGCTCCGAATTCCTTATGACTAAGATTCACTGCACTAGAAAACTTCAGGTTTTGTGCGGTAGTTTTAGGTGGTCTAAGTCCGTCTTCTGTAATAGTGCCTAGATATGCTTTGGTTATTTTTTGAGCCCGTCCTTTTTCCTTATTCCAGACAGAAGAGACTTCATAAAGATAATAATGACCGTTAACGCAATTAATTTGAGTTCCCTTTCTTTTATGCTTTAATACCCAGTCCGGATGAGCCATAATTACACCTCCATATTACTCAAATCAGTAATATGAATATATCATAAAACATGGCGGAATGCAAGCGTAAATTGTAGTTCTACGCAGCATTTCCGCCATGTTTCGAAAAGAATTTTTGGTATGTATTACTCAATCTGGGAAAAGTTACAGATTAAACCACTTTCCCTTAGAAAACGTTTGAACATTTGCATTTGATTTGGACCTAGATTGTTGTCGGCAAGATAATCTAATTTTCTATCGAAAAATCCTTTAAGCCAATCTACTTTAGGCGCATGGTTTGCAAAAGAATTTATACTTTTCATTTTCCCATCCCCTTTTGGAAGTTAATGAATGGCATGCCAGACATCCATCATCTATTTCGTGACACTGACCACAATGTTGGCAACCTTCAATTTTTAACCCATTTGTGAAAGAAATACACCCAAATGGGCAGTTAACCTCGCACACCTTGCATCCAAGACAAAAAGCCGCCTTTTTAAACACCTGTTTAAACATTCTTATTAAAGCGGGGTTTTCTTTAAGAAAATATTCGGGAATTGATACAATATAACCA
>JAAYEY010000262.1 GCA_012728505.1 Synergistaceae bacterium
CTGAGCGTTTCAACAAGCCTTAGCATGTCTGGATCAAGGTCTCGTTTAATTTCCCATGCAGTACTGATTTCAGAGGAAACTATGCTGTCATTTATTCTTCCTACCATTTTCCCTCTCTCGCCCCTCAATAGAAGGTCTGCAGCTGCTGCTCCTAACCTGGAGGCGAGCACGGTATCAAAACATGACGGAGCCCCTCCACGCTGAATGTGGCCCAAAACAACTATTCGAGGATCATAACTCCCCTGTCCTTTTAACTTGTCTGATAGCTCAGAGGCAGACATAACACCTTCTGAGATGACGATAAGAGAGTGTGTCTTTCCTCTCTCTTTAGCATAGCTTAATTTTTTGCATATCGCTGGGATATCTGGAGCTATTTCTGGGACAAGTACAAATTCAGCTCCACAAGCGACACCTGTTTCCAGTGCTAAAAACCCTGAATTACGGCCCATAACCTCAACAATAAACATCCTATCATGGCTGGAAGCAGTGTCACGAAGTTTACTTATGCATTCAAGCGCAGTGTTACAGGCAGTATCGAAACCTATAGTACAGTCTGTACCTGCCATGTCATTGTCTATTGTCGCAGGTATACCAACTACGGCAACTCCTCTGTTATTCAATTCATCTGCTCCACGGAACGAACCATCGCCACCGATAACAACGACAGCATCGATGTCGTTGTCCTTGAGCATTGCAACTCCTGCGTTTACCCCTTCGGGTCTCAAAAATTCAGGACACCTTGATGTTCTCAGTATTGTTCCTCCATGCAACAAGATTCCACCGACTGAACTCCTGGTCAAAGGGACAAGATCCCCTTCCAGTAAACCTTCGTACCCTCTTTTTATACCTACAACATTCAGTCCGTTATACAAAGCCGTTCGTGTTACCGCTCTTATAGCTGCATTCATGCCCGGAGAATCTCCTCCGCTTGTCAGAACTCCGATTCTTTTTAACATGGCTATGCCTCCCCATCACTGTCAAAACAAAATAAATTAAAATATTAGGTTTGTTTGTTTAATTTCATCTAAGTTTTTAAAATAAAGCTATATCCCAGCCCATGCCGCTTCGTTTTCAGGAGAAGGGATTCTTCTCGACCAAAACAATACAGATGAAACTTTGCCCCCCGCAGCTTCGACTGCTACCATAGCTGCCCGCAAAGTATTACCTGTTGTATATACATCATCAACTATCACAACTGATACTCCTTCAAGGCTGCCTGAAACTTCCATCGCGTCTAAAGGCATCATATGTCTCGCAGAGCTGGTTCGACCAACTTGAGGCAGAAGATCTTTCCTCCATTTAAGTGTCTTATCGTCAACAGGTGTTTTCCATACCAGTGAGATACCTTCAGCAAGTAAAGTGGACTGGTTATATTCTCTCTTGCTCGACTTATGCAAAGGTACCGGTATAAGAACATCTGTGTCCGGAACTTTATTAAAGGTTACCCCAATAAGTTTGCCCATTGGTATGCCCAGAGAACGTACATTTTTATATTTAAGGTTAATCAAGAGTTCTCGTGAGATGCCGTCGTGTAGAGAGGCCGCATAGCACGAAACTGAGTCACTGCAACATTGTAGACCAAAGGGACCACCACATTTTACACAAAAGGGAGCAAGAGGAAAAATGACTGACTTCATGCAACTTTCGCAACAGGATAGTCCTATTCTGCCGCATACCGGACATGTTTCAGGCCATAGCAAATGAGAAAGAGAATGGATAAAACGATCATTCAGAAATTTAGAAAAAGAACACCGCGAGAAAGATGAAGATGTTTCTTTTAGATAATTCTGCGGCGTTCTTGTATACAAACCTTAGCCTATAAAATAGCAGCTGCTTTTTTAAGTATACCTGCCCTGTCAGTGCGCTCCCATGTCGGGATAGGATTCAAATCCATACGCCCCATATGTCCATAAGCAGCTAATCTCTTGTAACGAGGTTCACGCAGTGCAAGCTCTTTTATTATAGCTGCAGGTCGGAAATCAAAGTGCGCACTGATTAGCTCTGTTATCTTGTCGTCTGATATTATCCCTGTTCCAAAAGTTTCTACAAGTATGGATACGGGCCTTGCAACTCCAATTACATAGGCTAACTGAATTTCACATGCTTCAGCAATTCCGGCCGCAACAACATTTTTAGCCACGTACCTTGCCATATAAGCACCAGATCTGTCTACCTTCGTCGGATCTTTGCCTGAGAAAGCTCCTCCTCCATGAGGAACTGCGCCTCCATATGTATCAACAATTATTTTCCTTCCTGTAAGGCCGCTGTCTGCCTGGGGTCCGCCCATTACAAAACGTCCTGTCGGATTGATCAATATTCTAGGCTTTTTCACAATAAGAGATTCTGGAATTACAGGAGTTATCACGTATTTCTCTACATCTTCTGCTATCTGTGCCTGGCCGACTGACGGATGATGCTGCGTACTTATAACTATCGTGTCAACCCTTGAGGGCTTCCCATCAATATACTCAATTGTGACCTGGCTCTTGCCGTCCGGTCGCAGGTACGGTATTGTCTTGTTTTTTCTGACCTCAGCCAGTTTACGGGTAAGTTTGTGTGCAAGATAAATAGGCATGGGCATCAATTCCTCTGTTTCGTTGCACGCATAGCCCACCATCAATCCTTGGTCTCCCGCACCAATTTTGTCTACCTCATCCTCTGAGAGGTTTCTGGACTCGAGAGCTTTGTCTACCCCCTGACTAATGTCAGAGGACTGTTCATCGATAGCGGTTATGACTGCGCATGTGTCTCCGTCGAAACCATATTTTGCCCTTGTGTAGCCTACTTCTTTAATAGTTTCTCTTGCTATCTTTGGAATGTCCACGTAGCAGCTTGTTGTTATCTCTCCCGCTATTACGACAAGACCTGTGCTTACGAGAGTCTCACAAGCTACTCTCCCCATAGGATCCTCCGTCAGGATTGCGTCAAGTATCGCATCTGATATTTGATCTGCGAGTTTGTCAGGGTGTCCCTCAGTCACTGATTCTGACGTGATTAGGTACCTTTCTTTGCTCATTTCAAACACCTCCGTTAAATTTTGCAGTAAATTTACTGCATTACAACATGTTATTCTATTGCTAAATGTTGTTTCTGAACAGGACTGCCAGGTGGAACATCTGGCGTGAAGCTGCAACGTAAATCATGTTGCGTGAAGCTGCGACCAAAAACATGTCGCGTGAAGCGGTGGTGAAGCAATTGTAGGGGCAGTCAAGCTATTGTCAAACGGTTGTTTTAAAACCTGTCGGGGTCCAGCCTTGCCCCCATCGTCTCCTCCGGATGCGGCTTGGGATCAGTTGCACCTGGGAAAGACTGTGGAAAAGTTCCTACTAAGAATACTCTATCGGCCTTCGTTGAAGGATCAGCAAGCCATCCCTCGTCTCAAATCCAAGTTTGCACATGAATTCAATCAGTTCACTCGTATAAGTTACTATAATAGGAACAGACCTTATTGAAGGATGGCCGAGGGCATATCTTAAAAGACTCGA
>JAAYEY010000263.1 GCA_012728505.1 Synergistaceae bacterium
GACCAGGAGAAAATGCCAAAACTCTTGGTCTATTTCGCTCTTCCTGCGATGGTAGGAATGATAGCCGGTGCGATCTATAACATTGTGGACCGTATTTTCGTGGGACAGTTTATAGGTACCTATGGCCTTGCAGCAATAACGCTTGGATTCCCTACAATGCTTCTGATGTTTTCCTTCTCTCTTCTCATAGGCGTGGGCGGATCATCAAGGGTCGCTATATTGAGGGGGGCAAGGAAACATAGGCTTGCAGAACAGGCTCTTGCGAATTCTCTGTTGCTTCTTGCCGCTGTCGGATTCGGCGGAATGGCGCTCAGCATAAACGGTGTAGATGTCCTGCTCAAATTTTCAGGGGCTAGCGAAGAAATAATACCTTTTGCAAGAAATTACCTCAGGATCATCCTCCTGGGAGGTCCTCTTGCCCTATTGGGTCATGGTATAAATTCTCTTATCAGAGCTTGCGGTAATCCTCGTTATGCTATGGGGACACAAATATTAGGCGCAGTTTCCAATATTCTGCTTGACGCTCTCTTTATAGTGAAAATGGGAATGGGGATTGAAGGAGCAGCCTTAGGGACTGTGATTGCGCAGGGTGCAGCAACTGTTGTGGGGATGATGTATTTCTATTCATCCAAAAGTCCTCTAAAAATACGGCTTCACTTTATAGTGAGACCCCGCATAAAGGTTATCAAAAAGATATTTGCGGTGGGCAGCTCGCCATTCATTACAGAGCTCTCCTTTGTCTTTTATATGACGTTGATGAACAACATGATAAGAAAATATGGCGGAGACATAGGGCTTTCAGCGATGGGCATATTTCTTAGCCTTGACTCGCTTCTTTTCCTTCCGGCTATGGCAATAGGCGAGGCTGTTCAGCCTATTATTGGATACAACTACGGTGCGGGTAAGCCAAAGAGGGCCATAGAGGCAATCAAATTCGGTATTATTATCGTTACTCTTTTCTATGTTTTTAGCTTTGCTGCAGCTGAAATATTTACCGAAGAGATGATCCGCCTCTTTAATGATGACCCTCGTTTGCTGGCCATAGGCGTTCCTGGCATGAGGGTGGGCTACATCGGCATAATCTTCATGGGGGTCATAATAGTGACCAATTCTGCCCTCCTAGGGCTTGGCAAAGCGAAGGAAGCGATAATGCTCTCAGTCTTCCGCCATGCGATATTCATGTTTCTCCCCCTCATGATTCTGCCACGATTTTTTGGTTTGTTGGGAGTATGGATGTCTTTTCCAGCAGGGGATTTTTTCGGTTGCCTCGTAGCTCTGGTATTTTTGAAAAAACTTATGAAGTGGCTTAACAGCGAAGCAGCTCTCTTTTCGGAATAAGATCTGCCGACGGTGCGCTTAACCTCAAATAAAAATGTGCTAGAAATTCTTGACGCTACTCTCTTGACGCTACTCTTTTTTTACGTTTTGGATTGTTGCATATATTGCAACAGTTGCCTCTAAGCTTAACCCTCTCTTCCCAAAATTCTTTTACATTTTTAAAAATATTGACTTGTCTTCGGGTTTAACTTGGGCCTCCCTTTTCCCTTGTCCTATTTTGAATGCTATACTTATTGGTGGACCTATATGAAGGGATGATGTAATTGCAGCAACCTATAGATGTGCTTAAAAATATATTTGGATATACTTCGTTTCGCAGAGGACAGGAGGAGATCATACTCAGTATAATTAGCGGCCGCGATGCCCTCGGTATCATGCCAACCGGCGCCGGCAAGTCTCTCTGCTACCAAATCCCAGCTATTTTAACCAATGGGACATCAATAATTATATCTCCGCTTATATCTCTTATGAAAGATCAAGTTGACGCGCTTAAGCAGAATGGTGTGCAGGCGGCTTCAGTAAACAGTTCTATGGAATGGGATGAAGTGGCCTCAATATTCGACCTTGTAAGCAGCGGCAAAATAAAACTCCTGTACATAGCACCTGAACGTTTTGGGAATAAAAAATTTATTAATCTTTTTCGTTCAACAGAGATAAGTTTAGTGATTATTGACGAGGCTCACTGTGTTTCCCAGTGGGGGCATGATTTTCGTCCCGCCTATTTGAACATTGCTCCTGCGATAGCTTCTCTCGCAAAGCGTCCTGTAGTTGCCGCGTTCACTGCGACTGCAACACCGGAGGTACGCGAAGATATTATATCCCAGCTTGAACTTCGTTCTCCGCTCTCTATTTCGACGGGATTTGACCGTGAGAACCTCTTCTTTCAGGTAGAACACCCAGCTGAAAAGATGAAATTTCTGCTTGAATATGTGAACAAATTTCCGACAGTATCCGGCATAATTTACTGCTCGACGCGGAAAGCAGTTGAATCGGTATGCGATAAAATATGCCGAACCGGTATAAGCGCAGTACGCTACCATGCCGGTCTGAGTGATGAAGAGAGACTACGCAATCAGGAATCTTTCATCTACGACAAAATTGGTGTCATGGTCGCAACAAACGCTTTTGGTATGGGCATAGATAAATCGAATGTGCGCTATGTAATTCACTATAATATGCCTTCAAATATGGATGCGTATTATCAGGAAGCAGGCCGTGCAGGACGAGACGGACTTCCTGCGGACTGCATACTTTTATTTGGCGCAAAGGACATAGTGACTGCGCGCTTCCTTATCTCACAGAGTGATGACAGTGAAACTAAAAAAAATGGTTACCGCAAAATGCGTGATATGGTCGATTATTGTCATACCACAGGGTGCCTTAGATCATACATACTTAATTATTTTGGCGAAAAAGACGCACCCGAAACATGTACCTCCTGTGGCAGCTGCACTTCTGAGGCGGAACTTACAGACATCACAGTAGGTGCGAAAAAAATAATGTCTTGCGTTTATCGCATGGCAGAACACACAGGAGGGCGAAAGTTCGGAAGCACAATGTTGATCGATGTCCTCCGAGGGTCGCAGAAAGCACAGGTTAAATCACTGGGCTTTGACAAGATATCAACGTGGGGTATTATGAATAAAGACAGTATTAGCAGCATCCGTGCAATGACAAACTTTATAATCGCTGAGGATTTCCTCCAAGTAGAGGACGGCGAATTTCC
>JAAYEY010000264.1 GCA_012728505.1 Synergistaceae bacterium
AAGAGGTTTTTGACTCTCAGTAACGTCGAAAATTGTGTATTTTCCCCCTGAAGCGCTCCTTATGGAAAAAGATGCAGCGGGGTACTCCAATGAGTTCCATGAATAGGTACGGTCTATTGAATCTCCGCATGTATCCAGCATTCCATGTTCGAAAAGGAATTCCAGAATGTAGGAGATGTTTTCTCCTCCAAAGGTCTCATTTGCTCCGAATGGGATCTCAAATATCGAACATTTGATATGCTCGAGCCTGATATAAGGATTGGATGGGTTTATCC
Source organism: Synergistaceae bacterium (assembly GCA_012728505.1). Taxonomy (GTDB): domain Bacteria; phylum Synergistota; class Synergistia; order Synergistales; family Synergistaceae; genus Caenicola. The sequence continues at coordinate 276 of JAAYEY010000264.1, forward strand.
TAGCGGTCTCCGGAGATGCCTCCAGCAACCAGTTTGGTTTTTTTGCAAAGAATTGGTCGAGCGGTTGATTCGATGGAATGATTATGGCAGCAGAAAGGCTGTTTCTTCTCCCGGCTCTTCCTATCTGCTGCCATGTTGAGGCTATGCTTCTGGGGAAACCATGTATTAAAACAAGGTCTAGGGAACCGATATCTATACCTAGCTCAAGTGCGTTTGTGCTTATCACCGATCTGAGTACACCGCTTCTAAGGTTTTTCTCGGTCTCTCTCCTTTTCGCCGGAAGGTAACCTGACCTGTATCCACTGATTGCATTTGTATCTTTACCATCTTTTGACAATTGCTCCGTAATACTTTTGAGAAGTAGTTCCGAATTTATTCTCGACCTTGTGAACAATATTGAACTGATATTGTACGAGATAGCTTTATATGCCAGTTTTCCCGCCTCATAAAGAGAAGATCTTCTAATATTCTTTTGAGTGTCAACCATTTTGGGATTATAAATTACAATTTCTTTTTGAGCAGATGGGGCGCCATTTTCACTGATAAGCTGTGCCGGTCTCCCTGTAAGCATTCTGGCATGTTCTGCAGGATTTGCTATGGTAGCGGAACAGCAAATAAATACAGGGTCAGATCCGTAATATTTGCATATTCGAAGCAGCCTTATGAAGAGGTTTGCAAGGTGTGAACCAAGAACGCCTCTATAAGTGTGCAGCTCATCGACAACTATGAAGTTAAGGTTTTTAAAAAAATCTGCCCAGCTTGAATGGTGAGGGAGTATGGAGGTATTAAGCATGTCGGGATTGGTAATTAGTATATTTACTTTCCCTTTTATTTCCTTTCTTTTTGGTGAGGGCGTATCTCCGTCATAAGTGAAGGATTTTATGTCATTTTTTATAAGTCCGCTTAACTCTCTGAGCTCAGAAAGCTGATCTTGGGCGAGGGCTTTGGTGGGGAAAAGGTAGAGGGCTGCTCCGGATTTGTTTTTTGCAATCGAGTTCAGCACCGGCAGGTTATAGCACAAAGTTTTACCCGAGGCTGTCGGCGTTACCACAACGATATCCTTTCCTTTAGATGCCAGAGAAAAAGCCCTGCTCTGATGAGAATAGAGTCTCTCTATCCCTCTTTTTCTAAGTGAAAAGACTATTTCCGGGTCAAGATCCCCAAAAGATCCGTAGTGAGCTTCTTTAGCTTTAATATGGTGAAATAAAGTAATGTTTCCGTCCTGTCGCGAGAGCCAGCTTAAATATTCTTTTATGCCGAATTTCCTTTTTCGAAATAAATCGAGCCACATGTCAGCTGAATGTGTCGAAGAGTATCTTGATCGAGCTTATAAATACTACTGCCGTCAGGATCCATCTTATAAAACGTTTATCTGCGCTCAGGTTGAACCTTGCTCCCGCATTTCCTCCCATAGCAGAGCCCAGAGCCAGGACGAAAGCTACACTCCAGTTGACCATCCCAAATGATGCAAAAAGAGCAAGGCTTGCCATAGTGTAGAATGCAACGACTACGGTTTTTATTACGTTGGCCTCTTTAAGTGTTTTTTTACAGCCCCCTGTAATTGCCCAAATAAGCAGAAACCCTACGCCGGCCTGAAGAAAGCCCCCATATATACCGACAAAGAAAAGGACAAGCATCCTTTTACTCTTGGAGAAGGGCGTTCCCTTAGGGTTATCCCACATCTGAGGTTTGGTTGCTAAAAGGCATCCCATGGAAAAAATCGAAAGCGCAGCAATTATACGGAAGATTTTGGAGGGTAAATATACTGCAGAGAGCGTTCCAAGCACGGCCCCCACAACAGCAGGTAATACGTAAGAGAGAGCTTCCTTCCAGTTTATTTCTCCCTTGAGATGGTAGTGCCTCATTGCTGAGAGATTCTGGAAGAGTATAGATACTCGGTTAGTAGCATTAGCTACTCCCAGATCAAGTCCGATAAAATTTAGTATCGGAAGGGTGAGCAAGCTTCCTCCGCCGGCGGTTACATTTAAAAATCCGGCAGCTAAACCGGTCAGCAAGGTAAGGATAAGGGTAAAAATTCCATTTACTTCCACAAGAAAACGGCCTCCGCATCATCCAAAATCATGTAAAATCATTACAGGGGGTGGATGTCATGCTCAAATTAAATGTACTAGTTGACAATAATACACTCATCGACAGATATTTTAAAGC
>JAAYEY010000265.1 GCA_012728505.1 Synergistaceae bacterium
CAGGCAGTTGTAAATGCTAAGGAAAAAGCCACTTCAATAGCAACGGCCGCCGGCGTAACCATCTCCAAACCGTCAAATATCATTGAGGGTTCATCCTCACAGTATGCAACATCCAACTACAGAATGATGGACATGGCAAAAGCAGAAATGGCTCCTCCTACTCCCATTTCAGAAGGCGAGTTAAAAATAGAAGCAAGCGTAACCGCTATTTATGCTTTTTGAGACTGCCGAGAATGCGGCAGGAAACGTGCCGCGGGGAATCTGTCAGATAGAACGTCTGACGGGAGTCGATTGGTAATCTGTTGCGAATCGTTTGTTAAAGTCTGTGGCAGAAAGCATACAGCGTGAGGCAATGCCCCCCTCACCGTCATCCCGGTATGCAGTTGAGCCGGGATCCAGCGACTTGGATTCTATTACAAACCCCGTCACAGACCTGATTCAAAGCCGCTGGGCCTCCGTTAAACTTCGTCCGGAGGAGACGATGGGGGTACGAACCTTTGTAAGGTACAATCTTTTGACCGTTTCATACCAACTGATTCGCAAGTGATTACCAACCGATTCCCGCGGCACGTAACACGCCGCAGCCCCTAACAATTGACTCGCAATTGACTACCAACTGATTTGCCATCGACTCCCGCGGCGTGCTACACGCCGCATTTACTCCAACTCAAACGCTCCTATATAAAGCTGGTAATATTCGCCCTTCTCAGCGATCAGTTGCTCATGGCTGCCTCGTTCGATGATACGTCCCTGTTCAAGAACCATAATAACGTCGGAATTTTGGACGGTGGAAAGACGGTGGGCTATGACGAAGACCGTTCTTCCCTTCATCAAAGCATCCATGCCCTTCTGTACAATAGACTCAGTTCTGGTGTCAATAGATGATGTGGCCTCGTCCAAAATCATAACAGGCGGGTCTGCCACGGCTGCACGAGCAATGGAGACAAGTTGCATCTGCCCTTGTGAAAGACTGCTTCCATCACCCTCAAGTACCGTTTGATACCCTTCCGGTAACATTCTAATAAACCCGTCCGCGTTGGCAAGTTTTGCTGCCGCAACACATTCTTCATCGGTCGCATCCAGTTTCCCATAGCGGATATTGTCCATGACCGTTCCGGTGAAAAGGTTTACCTCCTGTAGAACGATACCAAGGGATCTACGGAGATCGGCTTTTTTGATCTTATTTATATTGATTCCATCGTACTGGATTTTTCCGTCGGCAATATCATAAAAGCGATTAATCAAGTTCGTTATCGTAGTTTTACCCGCGCCTGTTGCGCCGACAAAAGCCACCTTTTGACCCGGCTCTGCGTAAAGCTTAATGTTATGCAGAACGATTTCATTCTCCTCATAACCAAAGTCCACGTCAAAGAAGCGAATTTCTCCCAGCAGCGGCGTATAAGTTACGGTGCCGTCATCGTGCGGACACTTCCACGCCCACGAATGTGTGCATTCTCTGCATTCCTCAATTTCGCCGTTATCCATTTTTACGTTGACAAGAGTAACGTGTCCCTCATCCGGTTCGCTCTTCTCGTCCATAAGATCAAAAATTCTTGAAGCACCGGCAAGAGCCATAATCATCGTGTTAAATTGCGTGGATATCCGTCCAATCGGGTTAATGAAACTGCGGGACAGAGTAAGGAAAGATATGATGGTGCCAATCGTCAGGAGGTTTATCCCGGTGAGACTAAGATTGGGAACCTCCGCTATGCCCGCTGCGCCACCGATGATTGCAATAAGCACATAGAGCAAATAACCCATGTTACCAACAACAGGCATTGTGATATTTCCGTACTTATTTGCCTTGGTCGAGCTATAGCAAAGATTTTCATTCTTTTTATTAAATTCTTCTTCAGCCTTTTCTTCATGGCAAAAAACTTTCACGACTTTTTGACCGTTGATGATTTCTTCAATGTAACCGTTGACATCTCCAAGAGATTCCTGTCTTTCTATAAAGAAACTGCCGCTTCGTTCTACTAAAACTTTAATGACCTTTAACAGAACAAACGTAAACAAAACAACGAAAAGAGTCAGGTTAACACTGAGATAAAGCATGGAGAAAAATACCGTCATTACAGTAACAATGGAAGAAAACATCTGTGGCAAGCTTTGGGAAATGGCTTGGCGAAGCGTATCCGTATCGTTTGTATAGCGGCTCATTACGTCGCCATGGGTATGAGTGTCAAAGTATCTGATAGGCAGAGTCTGCATATGTCTAAACATTTCATCGCGTATCTTTTTCAGAGTACCCTGTTCTACGATAATCATTGTTCTGTTGTAAAACAATGTACAAAGAATACCAATAGTGTAAATGGCTCCCATAAACATAATTGCGCGGAACAGATCTGTAAATACAGGGTGCTCCTGCGCCAACAGTGGGAGAATGTGATTATCAATCAGAGTTTTAAGAAACAGGGAAGAGGCCACGCTGGCAACCGAACTCAGCAGGATACTAATTACAACTAGAACCAGTTGAATTTTATATTCGGCCATGTAAGAAAGCAGCCTTTTTGTCGTCCCTGGTTTGAAATGCCGTCTCGACTGTTTTTTTGTTATAGGCGATATGTTCGTTGATATTTTTTTATTCATGGGAAATACCGTCTCTGTTCTGAGATTCATAAACCTCTCTGTAAATGGTACAGGTTGCTAGCAGCTCTTCATGGGTGCCGATTGCATTGATATTGCCATCGTCCATCACTATGATCTTGTCGGCATCCAGAACAGATGAGATACGCTGCGCAATAATAATCTTCGTTGTGTCGGGAATATTCTGCCTAAATGCCTGACGAATCAGGCTATTAGTCCTCGTGTCAATAGCACTGGTAGAATCGTCGAGAATCAGTATTTTGGATTTTTTCAGCAGGGCCCGCGCGATACAAAGCCTCTGCCTCTGACCTCCTGACAAATTGGTACCTCCCTGTTCAACGTAGGCATCGTATTGATCCGGAAATTCCCGGATAAAATCGTCTGCTTGAGCAAGCTTACACGCATAAACCATCTCTTCTTCGGTGGCGTTTTCATCACCCCAACGAAGGTTTTCTTTGATTGTTCCGGAAAAAAGGATATTCTTTTGCAGCACTATGACAGCTTGATTACGGAGCGATTCAATATCATAATCCCGTACATCTACACCACCGACGGTTACTTTTCCGCTGATTACATCGTAAAGGCGTGGAATAAGCTGAACAAGACTTGTTTTTGAGGAGCCAGTGGAGCCTATGATTCCTACTGTTTCTCCCGATGCAATGGAAAGATTGATCTTGTTTAGAACAGGCTTATCGGCTTTTCTCGCGTAGGCAAACGTAACATCCTCAAAGGTGATAGATCCGTCTTTTATAATCAGGACCGGATTCTCTCTATTTGTCAGGTCACTTTCCTCGTCTAGAACCTCCACAATGCGTTCTGCTGACGCACGAGAAATAATAATCATGACATATACCATGGATAGCATCATCAGACTCATCAGAATCTGCATGTCATAGATAATCAAGCTTGTCAGCTCACCGGTTGAAAGCCCGAGAATAGGGTCATTACCACTTGCAACGATTGCTTTCGCACCAAACCAGAACAGCATAAGCATGCTTGCATAAAAGCAGAACTGCATCAGTGGCATGTTAAACGCCAATCGTTTTTCTGCCTTGGTAAAATCTTCAAAGATCAACTGTGAAATTTCCGTAAACTTCTTTTCCTCATGCTCTTCACGGGTAAAGGATTTGACCACACGGATACCGTGTAGATTTTCTTGGACGATATTGTTCAGTCGGTCATAGATCCGGAACACCC
>JAAYEY010000266.1 GCA_012728505.1 Synergistaceae bacterium
CCCCTATCGCTGGCGTCGCCATCGGTGATGTATAATACCTTGGATCTTCCTTCCTTTATGAAAGGGCGTATATCAGATAAATCTTCCTACTATTAATAAAAAAGAACATTTGATGAAGATCGACCAGGAGAAAATGCCAAAGCTCCTGGTCTATTTTGCTCTTCCTGCTATGGTAGGAATGATAGCAGGTGCTATCTATAACATTGTGGACCGTATTTTCGTGGGACAGTTTGTAGGCGCCAACGGCCTTGCAGCCATAACTCTTGGATTTCCTACAATGCTTCTGATGTTTTCCTTCTCTCTGCTCATAGGTGTAGGCGGATCATCAAGGGTCGCTATATTGAGGGGAGCAAAAAAACATAGGCTTGCAGAACAGGCTCTTGCCAATTCTCTGATGCTTCTAGCCGCTGTAGGATTCGGAGGAATGGCGCTCAGTATAAACGGTGTCGATGTCCTTCTTAAACTTTCAGGAGCAAGTGAAGAAATAATACCTTTCGCAAGAAATTATCTCAGGATCATACTTATCGGAGGCCCCCTTGCCCTAATGGGTCATGGGATAAACTCCCTTATCAGAGCTTGCGGCAACCCTCGTTATGCTATGGGAACGCAGATATTAGGCGCGGTTTCCAACATATTTCTTGACGCTCTTTTCATAATGAAAATGGGTATGGGAATCGAAGGGGCTGCGTTAGGTACTGTCCTTGCGCAGGGAGCGGCAACTGTTTTAGGTATGATGTATTTTTACTCAGGCAAGAGCCCCCTAAGAATACGGCTTCACTTTATTGTGAGACCCCGTATAAAGGTTATTAGAAAAATATTTGCGGTGGGCAGCTCGCCATTCATTACAGAGCTCTCCTTTGTCTTTTATACGACATTGATGAACAACATGGTAAGGAAATATGGGGGAGACATGGGGCTTTCTGCGATGGGCGTATTTCTCAGCCTTGATTCCCTGTTTTTCCTTCCGGCGATGGCGATAGGTGAAGCTGTTCAGCCTATTATTGGATATAATTTCGGCGCCGGAAAGCCCAAGAGAGTTATAGAGGCAATTAAATCCGGCATTTTTATAGTTACTCTTTTTTATCTCTTCAGCTTTATTGCGGCTGAAGTATTTGCCGAACATATGATCCGTCTTTTTAATGATGACCCTCGTTTGCTGGCCATAGGCGTCCCTGGCATGAGGATAGGTTATGTCGGCATAATCTTCATGGGCGTCACGATAGTGACCAATTCTGCCCTCCTAGGCCTTGGCAAAGCGAGACAAGCGATAACGCTCTCAGTATTTCGCCATGCGGTATTTCTGTTCCTCCCTCTTATGATACTGCCTCGATTTTTTGGTTTGCTGGGAGTATGGATGTCTTTCCCCGTAGGAGATATTTTTGGCTGTTTCGTAGCTCTAATATTTCTGAAAAGACTTATGAAATGGCTCAACAGCGATGCAGCTCTCTTTTCGGAATAACAATATCCCTGCGAGGTACTTTAAATTCCAATACAAACACGGAAAATTCTTGATGCAACGCCTGTCTCTCTTATTTTGAACGGTTGCATATTTGGCAACAGTTCCCTCAGGACCTAACTCTTTATTTCCAGAATTCTTTTAAATATTTGGTAGATTTACAATCCAAATGCAACATGGCAGTAAAAACACGATGAAATAAAATAAGTAGCCCAAGGCAGGCACTTTCGCTAAAATGAAGTTACCAAGCAACAAACTAGCGGAGGAGGGCCACAACCTTGAGCCATAAACATCTTACA
>JAAYEY010000267.1 GCA_012728505.1 Synergistaceae bacterium
AGGCTCATTCCGCTGAAAATTAGATTTATCCCCAATATGATTCCTATAATTGCTGCACCTGTGAAAAGGTTCTTCCACATCATTACAGAGAGTATTACTCCCAAAAGACCGGAGACCAAGATCCATATAGAACCATCTATCTCCCTAATTCTGAAATACTCGATAATCTTGGTCACTCCATCAGCCAAAAAGTAAGCCGCAAGAATAATACTAAGGGTCATTACTCCGGCAACAGGGTGGACCAAGAAAATAAATCCCGCGGCCATTGCCGCTATTGCCATAATGGTTTCCATCCAGGGTGCACTACCGTCGCTGAAACCTTTAAAAGCACTCCAGCCCTGAGTGAATGCAACCGCTATCAAAAGTATCCCGACTATAGTTTCTATTGCAAAAGAGGCTAGAAGTGGCATTGAAAGAGAGATAAACCCCAAAAAGAGCATCAACCCTCCAATAAGATAAAAGCGTCTTTTGCTTTTTTTTAGACCTTCTTTAGAAAATTTACCTGTAAAAAGCATTTATATTTCCTCCGACTTATCTTTGTCATTTAAATTATTTCTAAATTCTTTTACTTTACCAACTATCCAAGAAAACGACGCGGCGACCGCCACGATAGGAAGAAGGAGAATTCAGGGAGGACATCCTCCAGGGCGTTTTTGTGAATTCATTAATAACACCTCCGACGAGATACTGTGTTCATTCTCTCATATAAGTTTTTATATAGCGAGAGGAGAATTACTGCTTTGTTTGTAAATCTTACAGATACGTCAGCGGATGTATTCACCGCTAGGATATATCTTGGGCAATTCTTCTTTCTTAAGCACCCTTTCTGCTCCTTTATAAAGTGCCTCAAGCTCGTTTTCTCCCGGTATAACGACTATTGGACCGATAGATTTGATTTTTTTCTCGAGCATTGAGACGAATCGGTCAGAATATGCTATTCCACCTGTAAGTATTATCGAATCCAGATCTCCGTCAAGAACTGTGGACATTTCTCCTATTCCCTTCGCAATCTGGTAAACAAATGCTTCCAGTACGATCTTTGCTTTCGGATCATGGTCAGCCATCTTGAAGACTTCTCTAATGTCGCGTGTTCCCAGGTAGCCCACCAAACCCCCACTGGAAACTAATTTTTTCCTGACTTCTATTTTCGTTAACTTGTTGTCGAAAATATAATCCACCAGTTTGTCTATAGGCAGGCCTCCTGCTCGCTCTGGAGAGAAAGGGCCGTCTGCCTGAGCTCCGACAACGTCAATTATCTTGCCATTGCGATGAGCTCCGATGGTTATTCCTGTGCCTAGGTGTGCTACAACAAACCTACAGTCTTCTAGTTTTTTCTCAAGCTTAGCGGCAACATTTCTTGCGACTGCTTTCTGATTAAGGGCATGGAGTAGGCTGGTCCTTTGGATCTCGGGTGCGCCTGAAATCCTAGCTACTTCTGTAAATTCATCTACAGAGACAGGATCGACTATATATGCTTCACAGCTGGATATTTCTGCAAATTTTTTAGCGAGGACCGCCCCAAGGTTAGAAGCGTGATCTCCGCGGGCAGCTATTCTAAGGTAATCAATCATCTCTTTTGTAACTATATATGTACCGCTGGGTACCGGTGCCAGAAGACCTCCTCTTCCAACTACAGCATCGAAAGAGTCGTTACCGATATTTTTATCAGCGAGGGTTTTGTTGATTAGCTCAAAACGATGGTCAAGCTGGTCCATAACAGAAGTAAAAGACGAAATAACATTTTCGTCGATTGGTATGTTTTCTCTAGCGATCTCTTCTCCGTTTTCGTAAACTGCGATTTTAGTCGAAGTCGATCCTGGGTTGACAGCTAGTATCCGGTACATAGCTATTTCATTCCTCCGGAAACGATACAGGCAAGAGCCATGCTTAGGAATTTTGATTCAGCTGGGTCGGATCTTGAGACAAGAACTATTGGTACTAAAGCACCAAGCACCAGTCCAGCCATTTGAGCGTTACAGTAGTGGACGAGTGTCTTACAGTGTACGTTGCCGCATTCTATGTTTGGAACCAGGGTAAGATCTACCTTACCTGCTATTTTACTTTTGATGCCTTTATGCTCTGCAGCTTTTTGTGAAGCTACAACGTCCATGGCCATAGGTCCTTCTACGGTGCAGGCACAAGGGAGATCATCGAACTCTCCTTTTTCCCATGCCTTAACCAGGTTTGCAGCATCGACAGTAGATGGAACATGGGGGTCTACTTTTTCGTTCGCCGCTACGCAGGCAACATTCACATGCTTGTAACCCAGAGAGCATATTGCTTCTAGCGAGTTTCTAAGGATCTTTTTTTTCTGGTCCAAATCTGGAGCCACATTGAATCCGCTGTCTGTACAAAATGAGAGGTGATTCTCTCCCGGTATTTCCATCACAGCCAGATGGCTCAAAAGGCGACCCGTTCTAAGGCCTTTTTCTTTGTCGAGTATTGCTCTAAGGAAATCGGTGGTATTCATTAGGCCTTTCATGAGTGCGTTGCCTCTTCCATCCCTTATAGATTGGACGGCAAGAGCTGCCGCAGAGGCCGGAGAATCTGCATGGATGATCTCGATTCTATCGGAGATGCCCGCTTTTTCCGCTTCAGGCATTATCACATTCATGTCTCCGGTAAATATAGCATGCCCGAGCCCTCGTTCCATCGCAAGCTTTACTGCATCTATACTCTCTTTGTCTGCAGCTGCGACTACTATCTTGCTGCCTGTCAGGCAGCCGCTGTTGTTAATTATTTCAACGAACGTTTTATACATAAATGCACCTCCTCATATAGAGTATTATAATATCTTAATCCATTTTTGTATTACAATAGATTGTATATTTTCGCAAGGGGAATCAGAATGAAATTTATAAAGACAATTAAGAGGATGACCTTTCTCAAAGGCAAGGCAGAAATGGGCAAGGGGCCTGTTCTCAGCACACTGATAAAACTATCTATACCCTGCATAGCGATGGTGCTTTTCCATACTCTTTTTCATCTCGTAGATACAATTTTTATCTCTTGGCTTGGTGATAGGCATTTGGTTGCCATCTCATATACTTTTCCCATCCAGATAGGAGTTTTTTCGGTCTTGGGGGGTGTTGGAAGTGGTATGACAGCACTGTGTGGCAGAAGACTGGGTGAAGACAATCTTGATGAGGCAAGGAGCACAGCACTTGCAGGCATGAGTTTTGCATATCTGCTTTGCCTGCTTTGGATACCTTTTCTTTTCCCATATACCTCAAATATGATTTTCAGGTCGCTGGGTGCATCTGATGCAGAAACACTTCGTCAAGCCTGGCTATACAATATGTGGATACCTCCTACTATGATACTTGTAAGCTTCTCATACATTGTGAGCTCAGTCTTTAGATGCCAGGCAAATACGATGGTACCTCTGAAATACCTTCTTATTGCCAACGGAATAAATATTGTGCTTGACCCTATTTTCATATTCACGTTGGGATGGGGAATAACCGGAGCCGCAGCTGCTACATTTGTAGGCAGGCTTGCCGGGGTTTTATATCTGATTAAAAAACTTAAATTTGAAAGTGAAATACAGGTTCCTTTAATACCTCGCATAAGGTTGTCGATGGCTCCTATATGGAGGAAAATAACAGCGATAGGATTTCCTGTGACTCTTTCAAATGCAAGTGTTGCATTGGGGATGGGGAGCGTCAACAATATCCTTTCAGGTACATTTGGTCCCCATGCGGTAGCTGCTTGGATGGTCGGACTTCGTATAGAAGATTTCGCTTTCAATACACTAATGGGGATTAATGACGCGCTCGTGCCATTCCTATCTTTCAACTACGGGAGACGTGATCTTTCGAGGATGAAAAAAGGAATCAGGTCGGCGTTTATAATAAGCGCGGTCATTACAGGAAGTATAGGTCTCGTAGCGTGTCTTTTCCCTTTTCCAATCATCCAGCTTTTCAAACCTACAGAGGATATTGCAAGGATTGCGGCACAGTCAATCCGTATTACAATCTCGGGCTATCCTATGGTTATTTACAGCATAATATATAACTCCCTTTTTGTGGCTACAGGGTTCTCTTCCTTCGCCCTTATTACTCAGATATTTAGATCTGTGCTTGTCCGTATTCCGGCGGCTTACTTTTTAGCTCATATGGTTTCTCTCGACAATATCTGGTGGTTCCAGCCGATATCGTTTTTAGGGGGGGCTTTAATGACGGGATTGTTTTCCTGGATTCTCCTGAAAAAGTTAAAACATAGCATGGAAGCTCCAAAAGTTCCGACAAGATAGAGATCGTTTGATTACCTCTAAGAACTACTTAATCGCCGGATGTTTTATCTGGAAGTAACAACAGCCGCAGTTTTACATATTAGTGAGGGTATTCTTTGTCTCTATAATAAACTAGGATTAAACTTCTTCAGATAATCTATTATCTAATATATGACGAAACACTATAAGAGAATTTTTAATTGCTTCATCAATGTTGCTGGTGTCGCCTGAGCAGAAAATTTCCATTATCTTTTCATGGTTATCCATTACCGTTTTGTCCAAAACTGCATTTCCTTTTTTAGAATAGGGACGGCATAATTCCATGACTAGGATTCCCATCTTAATAATAAATTGATTTCTGGTAGCATTAAGTATGATTTTGTGGAATTCTTGGTCTGCCACGTCGGCAGTTGGATGATGAATTTCAGAGAGGTTTTTGTATTCATGGAATCTTTGACGTATAACTAGCTTCTCATCATCTGTTGCTTTAGTTGTGGCCAATTTCAAGGCAGCTATGTCAAAAATTAGCCTGAATTCATATAATTCCTCAGCATTAGAACGCTGGAGCATCATGTCCAATAGCAATGGTCTGAAAATTTGAGGACCAAGAGATTCTCGCAAAAATGTTCCTTTACCTTGTGAAGACTCCACAACGCCTAAAACCTGAAGCATTTTGATAGCTTCTCTAATGCTTGATTTGCCGACCCCATAACGTTCTGCCAGCTCGCGTTCGGAGGGCAAGCATACTCCAGGTTTGAATTCACCATCTCTAATCGAATTTTGAATGTTTTCAAGAACTAATTGAGATAATGTGTTTTCTCTTTTTAGTTTCATTTGCAAGACCTCTCATTGATTGTAAGTTTTATTGAAAAATCATTAGGTGCTGAAGAGCAGGAAGATTTTATAGATACCTACATGTATTGTACTATAAGATTCCTCCAGCCTTGTGTTTGTCAATAAATAGAGTTGTTGTTCTTTTAAACCATGTAAATAATAATTATTATACATACAAACTGATAGCTATTGTTTTGGTTTGAGAGCTTGACAAAATCCTTATTGATTATAAAATCAACTTATCTGATATCTGCTAACCAGACATTAGAAGTATATCACAGCTGAGGTGATTCTATATGATGCAATTTATTAGATCTATCAACGTAGTAGACGCTCATACGGCTGGAGAGCCGGTAAGAGTGGTTGTTTCGGGTCTTCCTAACATCCCTGGCTCAACAATGCTCGATAAAATGAGATGGTTTGATGAGAATTTAGACGGGGTAAGAAATTTCCTAATGAGAGAGCCAAGGGGTCATAAGGACATGTTTGGCACGATCCTTACTCCTCCCGTTACTGAGGATGGACATGCAGGAGTTTTATATATTCATACCACAGGACAGGCTACCATGTGCGGTCATGGTACTATTGGAGTCGTTAAAGTGCTTATCGAGACCGGAGTAGTACCCGTCATCGAAGGAGCGAACACGGTAAATATCGATGCTCCTGCCGGACGTGTAACCGCAAGAGCAATAGTAAAAAATGGTAAGGTCATAGAAGTTTCTTTTCAGAATGTTCCATCTTTCCTCTACAAGGACAACATCGAAGTCGATATCCCAACAATTGGTAAAGTAAAAGTAGCCGTCTCTTTCGGCGGAGGCTTCTATGTTTTTGTAGAAGCAGAGGATTTGGGAATTGAAGTAACTCCAGAGCATAGCGCTGCAATTGCGAAGCATTCTATGTGGCTGAAAGATTGGGGAAACAGAGAACTGAATGTAGTCCATCCGGAAAATCCCGAGATAAAAGGGATATATGGAGTAATAGTTACCGGACCCTCTGAAAAAACTTGTAACGGCTGGAAATCTAAAGAGACATGTGTATTCGCAGATTCTGCTATAGACCGTTCCCCTTGCGGCACAGGGACGTCTGCCAGAATGGCGCTTCTTTATGGGCGCGGGCTAATGACTCCTGAAGAAACGTTGGAAAACAACAGCATACTTGATACGACATTTTATGGATCAATTGATGGCCTTGCAGAAATTGGCGGCATTAAGGGCATAGTTCCCCGCATAGCCGGACCTGCCTGGATAACAGGTTTTAACCAGCTTGTCCTTGATCCGGAAGATCCCTTAAGCGAGGGGTTCTTAATTTAAAGAAAATAATAAAGAAAGGAGATTTAATCTGTAGATAGATCTCTAACTTTAAAAAAATCAATAAAAAACAGCTCAAGAAACATATACCAAAAAACAAAGGAGATTACAAATATGAAAAGCAAGATAATTAATTCTTCCCTGGTTCTAGCATTTGCCTTCGCAATCGCAGGTTTATTCTGCATGATGGCTCCATCAGTATCAGATGCAGCAGTAGCGGCACGCACCATAAAGCTTGCTCATGTTCTTCCCCCCGACAGCAACTTTGACGTTGGCGCCCAGAAATTTAAGGAACTTGTAGATAAGGCCAGCAAAGGTAAAATTAAAGTTGAGATTTTTGCCGGTGACATGACAACAGACGAAGTCGAAGCGGCCGAAATGGTTCGCTCCGGCAACTTGGATATGGCGTGGACATCTACAGGAAGTCTTTCAGCTTTTGTTAAGGACCTTATGCTGCTTGACATGCCATTTCTTTTCCGCGATACAAACCATGTAAACAAAGTTCTGATGGGACCTGTGGGAGATAAAATGCTTAAGCAGTTCGATTCTTCACACATCAAAGCTCTTGCCTTTTCAGAAGACGGATGGCGTGAAATTACAAATAATAAGCGCGCAATCAAAACTCTTGCAGACCTCAAAGGAATCAAACTGCGTATTATGATGAATGACATGAACGCAGACATGTATAAGGCTCTTGGTGCTGTCCCAACTCCTATCCCTTCAGGCGAAATCTATAGCAGTATCCAGACAGGCCTTGTGCACGGACAGGATAACGGAGTATATGTTGCAAACAGCGTTGGATACCTTGCTATACAGCCATACGTATGCATGATCCAGCATTTTTATTCTTCAGGAGTTGTTCTTGCAAGCGAGAAGCTTTGGAACGGCCTTAACGCTGAGGAACGCAAAATTGTAAAGGATGCCGCAGTTGAAGCAGGTAAGTACCAGAGAGAGTGGTTCTGGGATACAGAGATGAGTTTGACCAAGAAACTTGAAAAAGAAAAGAAAATCACGGTTACAACTCCAAAGGATCGCGCTGCATGGGTGAAAGCAGTTCAGCCTGTGTACGCTTCTTACTTTAAGAAGTATCCTCACTGGAAGCCAATCGTAGATCAAATTAACAAAACAAAGTAGTTGTAAATCAGCTAGTTTCCGGACGGTTCTGCGTACGTGGAACCGTCCGCGATTTATCCCTAACATAAGATCTTTGACCGAAAGGCTGTGTTGCAACATGGAACTTATCATCAAAAAATTACAGAATATTGAAGACAAACTTGACGGACTTGCCTCCATCTTTGCTATTGTGACATTTGCTACAATGTCAGTCTTAGTGTGTATGCAGGTCATATCAAGGTTTTTCTTCTCTTATTCTTTCCAATGGGCGGAAGAAATGGGCAGATATCTGTTCATTTGGAGCACATTGCTTGCAGCTGCCTGTGCTGTTCACAGCCATTTGAACATCGGAGTCGATATACTTGTCAACAACCTCAGAGGTAAGGCTCAGTATGCAGTTAAATTGGTGGCTCAGATCTTTTTCATTTTGGCTGTATATATACTTACTGTTTATGGTGCTCAGCAAGCGATAGATGTTTTTAATGCAGGACAGACGGCGACTTCGTTCCCCGTGTCAGCAGGACTTCTGTATTTGTCGGTACCTGTGAGCGGCGGTCTGATGCTCTTCTACACTATTGTACAGCTGTTAGAGCTTCTTTTCCATGGTGAATTCAGAGAAAATAAAATTCGTGATTTTTTTAGGGGGGCCGCGTAAATGAGCTGGATTTTGTTTGTCACATTTTTCCCTCTGCTTTTTTTAGGCGTTCCGATATCTTTTGTTTTGATCCTCTCTACGATAGCATATATTTTAGCTATGGGCGGTGATGTCTCTTGGCTTCTGGTACCATCGCGAGTGGTTCGTGGAATGGACTCATTTCTTTTGATGTGCCTTCCCTTTTTTGTCCTCGCTGGCAACCTCATGAACAATGGAGGCATAACTGAGAGGCTGATAAAGCTTGCCCAGGCATTTGTAGGTCATATAAGAGGTGGACTCGCAATGGTGAATGTAATGGTCTGCGCATTTTTTGGAGCAGTCTCAGGGTCTGCTGTTGCAGCCACATCAGCCGTTGGGTCTGTCATGATACCTTCAATGAAAAAGGAAGGTTATCCGGCTGATTTCAGTGCAGGTCTCACGGCTGTTGCATCAACAATGGCGCCTGTAATTCCTCCTAGTCTTGCGTTTGTACTTTATGGTGCGGTAAGCCGTGTTCCCATTGGAGATCTTTTTGTAGCAGGAATTTTACCGGGAATATTGATGGCTTTTGCATTAATGTCAGTTGTTTATGTATACGCAAAACGTGATAATTATCCGCGTCTGGCGCGGGTCTCTTGGAAAGGTCGGCTCGCTGCAGTAAAAGAATCGATACTCTGTCTGATACTGCCGGTTTTCATACTAGGAGGAATTACTTCTGGTATTTTCACACCGACTGAGGCCGCTGCTATGGCCGCGTTATATGCTTTTGTTCTCTCTATGTTCATCTACAAGACAATTTCGTGGAAACAATTGCCGAAGATATTTTTAGAAAGTGCTATTGATAGCGGGTCTGTTATGTTGTTGGTTGGTACTTGTTATGCTTTTGGGTGGGTACTTACCAACGAAAGAGTCGCTTTAAGGTTGACTGAAGCGCTTCTTGCCATGGATGTTACTCTATGGATGAAGCTGGCGTTAATAAATTTTGCACTTCTTATTGTTGGCATGTTTATGGACAGTGCACCGGCCATAATGCTTGTAGGACCCATACTTGCTCCTGCTCTAAGTAAGATGGGGGTAGACCCTATCGTGGCTGGAATGATAGTCTGTATCAACCTAACAATAGGGCTTGCAACTCCTCCTGTTGGTGTCTGTTTGTTCTCAGCAACTAATATATCGAAAGTACCGTTTGAGAAAGTTTCGAAAGCTGCTCTTCCATTTTTAGCAGCAATGTTAGGTGTGTTAGTGATAGTTACTTATGTTCCATGGGTATCTCTGGTCCTGGTAAATTTGATTCGCTAAAAAGCCTATAAGTAATAAAAAGCACATATGAAATTCAGAGTAAAATATAACCTCCCAAACCTGTATTCACTATTAGGGGCGGGAGGTTTTTTCCATTAATGTTGATAAAAAATAAGGAGATATTTCAAACCATGCTTATCCTTAATTCCAATGAGATAAGAAGGCCTTTATAATCGAAGATGTAATAAAGTCTAGCGCAGCGGTTTTTGTTATACAAAGCAAAGGAGGATGTTGAAATGCGTAACATACAGTCATTATTTGTAGTCGATGCTCATACCACTGGTACTCCGATAAGAGTCATCACATCAGGAATTCCCCCCCTAAAAGGCGATACTATAGAAGATAGAATGGAATACATGAAGACCAATTATGATTGGTTAAGGACATGCTCTATGCAACAGCCAAGGGGTTTTCTTTCTTTGGTAGGGGCAGTGTTGACCGAGCCTTGTTCTTCTGATGCCGATTATGGCCTCTTTTACATTGATGCGCTAGGATACCAGCCTATGTGTGGCGCCGGAACTTTATCTGTCGCAAAAGTGCTTGTTGAGACAGGCATGATAAATCGCGTCGAACCGGAAACGATAATTAGACTTGAAACACCAAGCGGAATTGTTACAGTTTTTGTCGAAATTGAAAACGGAGAAATTAAATGCATTTCACTTGAAAATGTCCCCGCTTTTTTATATCGTAGGAATCTGGAAATTAAAGTTCTCGATATTGGAGATATCAAGGTTGATATAGGATTTGGAGGAAATTTCTTTACGATCGTAGACATCGATGCAATAAATATGGACATTTCTAAGAACAAAATGGATGAGCTACGCAAGTTAAGTAAGGTTATTCTTGCTTCTGCCAATGACGTTGTCAAAGTACAACATCCTATTAATAAATCTATAAATTATATGGATCAATTGCTTTTCGTGAAGAATAAACCGGACGAAAACGGCGAATATTTATGTCAGTGTATTTTTGGAGACGCACAGGCAGACATATCTCCCTGTGGGACCGGAACGTCCACAAGACTTGCCCAGCGCTACTTCAGAGGACTAATTGGCATAGACGGGACGTTTTCGCAGAAAAGTATATATGGAGGAGTATTTAAAGCTTCAATTGTGCGTGAGGTTGATTTGAACGGCACAAAAGCAATTGTTCCTCGCGTGTCGTGCAGTGATGTACATATTACTGGGTTTAATCATCTTATTGTGGAAGAAGATGATAAACTTAAAAATGGTTTTGTAACTTGGTAGAAAGGAAGGATGTTATGAATAAGCTCCCATCTAGTATATTTAATGATGTAATTGGACCGATTATGAGAGGGCCATCCAGTTCGCATGTAGCTGGGGCATCAAGAATCGCTGCTATTGTTAGGCAATCGCTTAATAATGATGTCAAAAAAGTTATCGTTGATTTTGATGTAAATGGTTCACTTGCCTCGTCGCACGATGGACATGGTACAGATATGGGCTTTGTCAGCGGAATACTCGGTCTACCTGTTACTGACCCGAATGTCGCGAATTATGTTGACCTGGCTGCCAAAGCCGG
>JAAYEY010000268.1 GCA_012728505.1 Synergistaceae bacterium
ACAATCTGACATTGAGGGCTCGTAGACGCCCATAGCTTTTGCGATAGGGATGAATTTTTCCTCGCATCCTTCAAGGTTGTATTCCATCACCCACCGCAGTAGAGCTGTGTTAGCCTCTCCGTGCGGCACATGGTACTGTCCACCGAGTGGATAGGCCATTGCATGAACTCCTGCAGTCCCTGACATGGAAAATGCCATACCTGCAATCATACTTCCATAGGATTGTGCTTCTCTTGCCTTAAGATTTTGACCGTTGTCTACGCACTCTGCAAGATTTGCAGATATATTTTTGATTGCTATGAGGGCTAGATCCTGCGTGAAAGGGTTGGTTCCAAGAGAGAGGAAAGCCTCGACTCCGTGTACGAGTGCGTCCATGCCTGAAGCTGCAGTAATGTGCTGAGGAAGGTCTAGTGTAAGCTCGGGGTCAACCAGCGCAATGTCAGCTACGAGAAACCCGCTCGATATCCCTTTTTTCATTCTCTCTTTTGCAAATGAAAAAACTGCGACCGCAGATACTTCTGAGCCGCTTCCTGATGTGGTTGGAATCATAATTGTAGGGAGGCCTTTTTGGGGAATTTTTTCGCTTCCTACCATATCTCTCGGTTTAATTTTACGGTTTTTTGCCATTACAGCAGCCATCTTTGCAAAATCCATTGAACTTCCTCCACCTAAGGCGATCAAACAGTCATAATTTTCACGAATGATTTCTTCTACAGCTTCTTCGAGCAATTCCACCGGAGGTTCAGGTTCAACCATGCCCCAGTGTCCCGGGTGCATACCAAGCTCTGATGATTTGTCCATAAGCGCAGCAAGGTTTATGCTTTTTGCCATACTTCTGCCTGTTACAAATAAGGGCCTTTTGGAGCCAAGCTGCAATGCTTTTTCTGGTGCAAGGCAAGAGCAGCCCGATTCAAAAATTACTTCCTTAGGCATCCTGAATTTGAATGGTTTCATCAAGTCCATGTTATTTTTCGATAATATCATTGTATAAAACACCCCTCATATTAAATTGACCAAGGCCAGCCAAGACTGAAGCCTAGGAAATTAAAAATGAATTTGCCTGTAAATATGGCCAGTATGCAGCCTGCTGCAAGGTATGGACCAAGAGGGACTGCATCCTTTCTGTTTATTTTTTTTGCAATAAGAAGCGGGATCACTATTATTCCGCTGGTCATGAAACCTAAGTAAAGGCTTAGGATCGTCATTTTCCAACCCATCAGAGCCCCTATACCAAGCATTAACATTGCGTCTCCTACGCCCATGCCTCCACCGCTTAAAAATACAATGGCATAAATGAAGAGAAAACCTAGGCCTGCACCCATTACTCCGTCGATTATTGCAGGAATACCGCCCAATATTCTTGCCAGTATTGCCGCAACTGCCATAGCAATAGCCCATGAATCATAAATATATCCGCTTTCGATATCTGTAATGGAATGGAAAAGCAGAAAGAAAAGCGCGATAAACGAAAATAGAAGGGGAGCACTGATTCCCCAGTACCATACAGAGAAGGCTCCTATGATTCCTCCTGTGAGCTCCGAGATAAAATGCATAGGTGATATCGTTCCTCTGCAGGTACGACAGCGGCCCCAGAGAACGATGTAAGAAATTATTGGTATTAAGTCGAAAGAATCTATCTGTCTGTCGCACTTATCGCATACAGAACGCTCACGGCCCCACCATTTTTTTTCTGCTATTGTACGCATTGCTGCTGCGTTGATGAATGAGCCAAGCACTGATCCTGCTGCAAAACCGAAAAATATGTTTATCGTTTGTAAGATTTCCATGTAGACACCCCTTGTTCATGAGGTTAGAATAAATTTAGAAAGCAATATACTATGACATTCTTTGTAGGAGATGAAAACCATGCCAATTGTAGTAGTAAATATCAAAGAAGGCCGTACACTTGAACATAAACGCAATATGGTAGCTAAGGTCACGGAAGCCCTGTGCGAGACCTTGGAAGTTCCTAGGACTGCCGTTAGGATAATTATTAATGAGATGGCAAACGATAACTTTGCAATAGCCGGGACCCTGATTTGCGACAACCCTGATGCCAAAATCAAGAAAAAAGATTAATCTGAAAACGCCTCTTTAAACCTTTTGTGCTGCCATAACCACTGGCCCGGTGCTCTGCAAATTAAATTTTCCAGTTCAACATTAACTTTTGCAGTTAATTCTTTTAGTGTGGCCTCACGATCGTTTCCTTTTTCCCATTTGATCGGGGGCCCTATTTTTAATTTAAAATGAAATGGTTCGATCCGTATGCTCTGGTACGGTAATATTGGTGCACCGGTTAGCCATGCAAAGACTGCAGCTCCTTGGAAAGTGCTTGTCATCTGCCCGAAGAAAGGAACTTTGACCCCGTCTCCTCCACCATGCTGATCGGATGCGAGACCGATTGACCCATTTTTTTTAAGTATACTAATAACTCTTGTCATAGGCTCTTTTTTTCCTAGTGTATGCAATCCACCGTTATGTCTCAGAATGTCTATAAGTTCCTTTTGGAACGGATCATCAGAGTGTCGTACTACCCCTACTCCCTTACAGTGCTTTCCCAGCCAGGCGGCCGCATGTTCCCAGTTGCCGCAGTGTCCTGATACAACAATGACACCTTTTCCTCCTGCGAAAGCCTCATCCATATATTCTCTGCCCTCAATTTCAACAATCCATTTATCAACAAGTGAAGAATCTCTTTGCCACGAGAGCATTTCTATGCCGGTCCAGATCATACTCCTGTATGATTCATCGAGTATTTTCTTTTTTTCTACAGCGGTTTTGTCCGGGAAAACAAGCTCGATGTTTTTTTGAGCGACCTTTTTTCTTGGCGAAATAAGTCTTAGAGGTATGAAGAGAAAATAAAAAAGGGCGTTTGCTCTCCAACCTGGCCTTATCATTTTTGCGAAACTAAGAAAGAGTTTGATTTTCCAATCCATATTACAGCTCCTAATAATTATCCATCGTTGGGATATTTCGGTTCAAACACTGTCAAGATTTAACGTAGTTATGCTCAGATAAAATAATAGCACAATAAAAACATAGTGTACTGTGATG
>JAAYEY010000046.1 GCA_012728505.1 Synergistaceae bacterium
TAGTTTGTCGAGATCTGCATTGTTACAGCTACAGCAACCTGACATCTATTTCACCACCCTGACTGATCTAACTTGATCCACAAATGCCTTGTCTATAGAAACATGCAAAACTTTTGTTGAGTCCTTAAAAGGTTCGGTGATGTTTTCTACTACTCCCTGGGTTACCACTTCGCCGATCCTGTTCAAACATGAAACAGTCTCTTTTTTTTCAGGCAGAGGGGACAACTCGTAAGGGAGCTTGAGAAGTGCTTTTTCTTTAGAGAAGGTCAAATCAACGACAAAACAGGCGAGACCCGGGCATTTTGCTACACACATCGCACAGCCTGTGCATTTCTCGTAATCTATCTCAGGCTGGTCGTTGATATCTTTAAACTCTACCACCGCACCTGTCGGACAGCTAGTATGACATGGGTTGCAGGGTATACGCTGCGGACATTCTATGACCACAAGACCGCCTTTTTTTCTCTCCCAAAGTTCTTTTGGAGGCAGTATGGCGCCCTTGCAAGTTCCGGTGAGAACCCCACTGTTATACAGTTTTTCGGCATTCATTATTCATTACCCCAATCTGTAATCTGCGCAATTCCAAGACCACATCTAACCTTTTCTCCCGCCTCGCCTCGGCGAAGAGCATTTAGGCGCTCCTGGTAAATACAAAAATTCTCTTTTTTAATTTTGAGGCCAAGAGATTCTGCCATCGAAAGACCTGCGATGCGCCCTTCGATCATTGCGGCGCTTGCTTCTTCGATCCCTGCTGCATCTCCTGCGACCCAAAAATCGGGGTGACTTGTCCTGAGCTTCGCATCACGAACAGGAACATTCCCGCAAAGCTGCGGCACAAACTTCATTTCACAATCTGCCTGCCATAGCATTTCATTTGTTGGAGTAAGCCCTACGGCAAGACAAATAACGTCACAATCTATCTTTATAGGCTGACCGATAAGCTGGAATTTGTCGTCGAGTTCCTGGATGAGCGCTCCCTCTACAACATCCTTGCCAAGGGCCGCTTTTATTGTGTGCCTAAGAAGTATCGGGACTCCAAGTTTACGAATCTTTGCTGCATGTACCCAGTAGCCTCCTATTTTAGGAAGTGCTTCAAGTACCGCAACAATCTCTACTCCGGCCTGCATCAACTGGTAACTAACTATCAGACCGATGTTTCCGGCCCCTACCATAAGAACTTTTTTACCTGGTACAACTCCGTACACATTCATCAGAGTCTGCACAGCACCGGCACCGTATACTCCGGGCAAATCATTGTTAGGAAATGGAATGATCTTCTCCTGAGCTCCGGTTGCCATCAGAATTTTTTTAGGCTGGATCTTGAAATATGACTCTTCACCGGCCATCGCTGTTACGATCCCGTCATCCTTATAGTAACCAACAGCTGCTGTATTTGTGTGAACTTCAACGTTGTTCTTGTATTCCTCTATCTCTTTGAGAATAATATCTGCAATTTTATAGCCGCGTGTTCCTGCGTGTTCGTCCTTGCTTCCAAAAAACTTATGTGTCTGTTTTACAAGCTGACCACCAAGATGAAGGTCGCTCTCTAAAACAGTTACTTTAGCGCCATAAGATGCAACCTCTGCTGCTGCTGATAGGCCGGCGGCTCCTCCGCCCACTATAAGAACATCTGTTTTTCTAATCTCACTCATTAGTGCCAACCTCCACGTTTAGCGGAACTAATCCCTTGCCAGTCTGTGTTTCGACCTTCATTCCTTTTTTAAGAGGCGTAACACAGGTCCTAACGTTGGGGACACCATCTACAACCATAAAACAGGAACTACACTTTCCTATTGCACAAAAAAAACCTCTGGGCCTTTTCATTTCAGGAGTTATTCTATAGATGTGAACACCATTTGCATGGAGAGCCATCGCTATAGGTTCGCCCTCAAATCCTTCCATATCCTGTCCGTCAAAAAAGAACTTTACAAGTTTGCCATGCGAGAATTCCAGGATTGGGTGGCTTTTAATTAATTGCAATTCGATCATGCTCCTTTGTGTCATTTTATGTTTTTATTGGGCTTAATCCAACTATTGACACCGAATTAAA
>JAAYEY010000047.1 GCA_012728505.1 Synergistaceae bacterium
AAGTAGATAGAAAGAATGTAGTCCAAAAGTTGAAGACTGAAGTGACAAGATGCGAAAACAGGGCAGTATTAACAATTGACAATAGAGCTTTTATCGACCTGCCTGACAATGAAAATACCATAAACTTTTTGAAAGAGCTTAGAAATAGACTTGATGAGACTCTTGCGTTGGAACTTGCCCCTTATGATATAGCAGTACATGGGACATCGGGCGACCAGTCGCTGATAATCAAGGGTAAGGTAGTGATTAACGAAAAGGAACTTCTTGAAGATATGCCTTCTATCGCAGAAATCAGAGAGAGGATAATAAAAACTCTGTATAACGCTAGAAGAGATAACCCACTGGTAGACTACTACGAATGATCCCATCCAGGTATATTTGTACATATCAAAATAACTAGAGAATAAGTTTTTTAAATGAGCTATGGTGTCGAATAATTACAGGAATGAATTTAGCTCAATATTCTTTGCTTTATAGAAAAAATGCTCTTGGCGGATTTCAATAGGGCTCCCGTACACCTCGTTCTTCCTGTAGAATAGATTGAGCTGAATAGGAGGGGTAAAATGTACATTTCACTTTATCGCAGATATAGACCCCAGAAATTTTCTGACATGGTCGGACAAAGCGCGGCGATTAGCGTCCTTCGTGAATCTTTAAAAGAAGGTCACCTGGGGCATGCGTATCTTTTCTCCGGTCCACGAGGATGTGGTAAAACATCTGCAGCCCGTCTGGTCGCTAAAGGTCTAAATTGTCAAAACCATGTAACAGAAGGGGAGCCATGCGGTGAATGCGCGGCCTGCACAGCTATAGCTCGAGGAGAAGATCTTGATGTTATAGAGATAGACGGTGCCTCAAATAGGGGTATCGATGAGATAAGAGACCTTAAGAGCCACGTAAATCTCAAACCATTACGCGCTCTCTACAAAGTATATATAATTGACGAAGTCCATATGCTTACTGAACAAGCTTTTAACGCTCTTCTTAAGACTCTCGAAGAACCACCGGCAAATGTAGTTTTTATTCTGGCGACTACGAAACCCTACAAGGTGCCTGTCACAATAAGATCCAGATGCCAGCATATCCCTTTTCATAGGATATCTATGGCCGATATGGTTAACAGAGTCGCCTTTGTCTGTGAATCTGAAAATATACAGGCAGATATGGAAGCTGTCTGGGAAATTTCTAGACAGGCAGACGGCGCACTTCGCGATGCCTTGTCACTTACGGAACAGGCGGTTTCACTTGGTAAGGGAAGCCTTACGCTTGAAAGCGTCAAAATTCTGACGGGCGGCGGCAATAGGACGGAACTAGAAAAATGGGTGAAAAACCTTCGTCTAGATCCTGAAGAATCAAACGCTGCCCTCCATGAGATGCTTAGTCGGGGTATTTCGGTCGAAAGGCTCACAGAATCTCTTTTTGCAGTATTCAGGGATATGTGGATATTCTCTCTTTGGGGAGAAAAAGGGATGGAAGCTTTGGAGGTATCTGAAGCAGAGAATAGTTTCCTCCGAGAAGAGACTTCGCACTGGAGTCCTGACAAACTTAGAGCAGCCTGCATCTTTTGCAACAGCCTTCTGCCTAGGGCAAGGTATGGTATGCGCATGGAAGTATATTCAGGACTACTCATGTTAGAGCTAACTAATATAATAGACGACAAAACGGCAACAAAAATAGAAACAAGAATCACTGATGAAATTGAAACAAAAACCGAAATTAAAACCATTGAAAAAACTGACAAAAAAACGCACGAGGTTCCTTGTCCAAATAAAGAAGAGAGAGTGCAACAGAGTACAGTTGAAGTACCTGAACATAAACCTAGCCGTGAAGACAAGAAAGATTCTCCAATCATTCAGGAAACCCAAGAGATATCTTTTGAAGGAATTCCTGATACAGACTTCATAAGACTTCTTACAAAGCTTGAAAAGAGAGCAGTCGCTATAGGAGCGGCCATTCTCAGATGCGGCATTGAAATCGATGATGAAGGTTGGAAACTTGCTTCTGATATACATTCGCCTGCTCTTTCATATCTTATGATGCCTCAGAATCAAAAACTCCTTGCAAATGCATTGGAGGAAATCTGGGGGGTGAAGGATCCGGCACGGAAGGAAATTACTTCTGAAATGGCTAATTTAGGACCTGTCCCCAATTCCTCGAAAAAAGAAAATGAAAGTGTTGAAGAAAAAGCGCCAATAAGTCCGCTTGTAGCTGACAGCGACAGGATCCTTAAACTACTTGGCGCAGAAGTCCTCTACGTCAAAGATACAAATGTGGATAACGAGACAGATGATTTAGGAGTGCTGGCTGATGAGTGACAAGCCATTTGTACATTTGCACGTCCATAGTGAATACAGCCTACTTGACGGGGCAAACAAATGTGAAAATCTAGCAGTAGCTACAAAAGAAATGGGAATGAACTCCCTCGCTCTCACAGATCACGGAGTAATGTATGGATGTGTAGAGTTTTACAACAAATGCAGGGGTGAAGGAGTAAAACCAATACTAGGGTGCGAGGTCTATGTTGACCCCAACGGCTATACATGTAGAGAAGGTAGGAACCAGTTTCACTTGATATTGCTCGCTGAAAACGATGAGGGTTACCATAACCTTATGAAGATAGTCTCCGTAGCCAACACAGATGGTTTTTACTATAAACCGAGAATAGACCACGAGCTGCTAGCAAAACACAGCAAGGGAATTATCGGAGCTTCTGCCTGCCTCGGTGGAGAAATACCTAATCTGATACTTAAGGGCGACATGGAAGGAGCGATTTCAAGGGCCGGTCTTTATAGGGACATACTCGGTCCAGATAACTTTTTTCTAGAAATTCAACACAACAGCATACCAGAGCAGGCCATTGTCAATAAAAGCCTCACAGATATAGCAAGAAAAAATAATTATCCGTTAATAGCTACGAATGATGTCCATTATATGCGCAAGACAGATGCCGAATGGCACGATGTACTCCTTTGTGTGCAGACTAACAGTAATGTCGATGATCCGAACAGATATAGATTCAGGGGAAATGACTACTACTACAGATCACCGGAAGAAATGTGGTCTCTTTTCGGAACAGAGCTTCCTGATAGCTTGATAAATACACAGAAGATAGCAGACAGATGCGACGTGACACTTGAGATGGGCCATTATTATCTTCCAGAATTTCCTCTTCCAGAAGGGGAGACACTAGAATCTTATCTCCGCAGGACAGCCGAAGCCGGTCTTAAAAAAAGACTCAAAACTGAGACACCTCCCGAAAATTATCTCCAGCGACTTTATTATGAACTCGGCGTTATCGAACAGATGGGATTCCCGGGATATTTCTGCATAGTGGCGGATATTATATCAGCTGCAAAGGAAAGAGGTATACCTATAGGACCTGGGAGAGGGTCTGCGGCAGGTTCTGTTACCGCCTGGTCACTAGGTATCACCGACCTTGATCCGATCAAATATAATCTTCTCTTTGAGCGTTTTCTCAATCCGGAACGAATAAGCATGCCCGATATAGACACTGATGTCTCTGATAAAAGAAGAGACGAATTGATAGAGTATATTGTTCAAAAATATGGAAGCGACAGAGTAGCGCAGATAATAACCTTTGACCGTATGAAGAGCAAGGGCGCTATAACAGATGTAGGCAGAGCATTGGGTGTGACAATCCCAGACGTTCGAAGGATTACTAAATTAATTCCCGATTCGCTAAAATCTGGCATCACCAACATACCTGAGGCGCTTATAGGGATACCTGATCTAAAAGCCATATATGACACAGAGCCGATGGTCAAAAAGCTTCTCGATATATCAGCAAGCATAGAAGGTATTTCCAGGCACTGTTCGCAGCATGCAGCGGGGGTGGTTATAACACCTAAACCGATAATTGAAATGGTCCCGGTTCGTAAATTCGGCGAGAGCCAAATCGTGACACAGTATTCAATGGATCCTATAGAAAAACTAGGGCTGGTGAAAATGGATTTTCTGGGACTTAGGACGCTTTCTGTTATTGAGGGAGCTCTGGAAAACATCAGAGCGAATGGCAAGGAAACGATAGACCTCGAAGAAATTCCTATGGACGACCACAAGACATTTGAAATGCTGCAACGAGGTGATACCTTAGGGGTATTCCAGCTTGAATCGAGTGGTATGACCTCGCTTGTGGTTAGAATGAAACCTGACTGCTTTGAAGATTTGATAGCGCTCGTCGCTCTTTACAGACCCGGCCCCTTGGAAAGCGGTATGGCTGACCAGTATGTAAGGTGTAAACACAAAGAAGAGCCGGTCCACTTCTTACATCCAGTCCTTGCTGAATCAATGAAAGAAACTTACGGAGTAATCCTCTACCAAGAACAGGTAATGCAAAGCGCTTCGGCACTCGCAGGCTATACACTTGGAGAAGCGGATCTTCTCAGAAGAGCTATGGGGAAGAAAAATGTTGAGGCGATGTCCGAACAGAGGGAAAAGTTTATAAGTGGAGCGGTCAAAAATAATGTCGATGCCAGAAAAGCCACAGAGATATATGACATTATAGAAAAATTTGCAGGATATGGATTTAATAAGTCTCACAGCGCAGCCTACGCTCTTATCAGCTACAGAACTGCATGGCTAAAAGCAAACTATGGACCGGAATTTCTTGCATCATACCTTTCCAGCATAATTGGTTCAAAAATGAGTGTATTAGGGCAGTATATAAGAAGTGTCAG
>JAAYEY010000048.1 GCA_012728505.1 Synergistaceae bacterium
CGTAAACCCTTTTTCTTTGGTTATATTGGGAGAGTTTTTAGTCTTTTTTCACCTAAGCAATGTTTCTCTTTCCTAGCTCATCTGCCACGAAGTATGCAATTGATTCAAGCACGTACATTTCGCCTATATATTTTCTTGGGGCGTCCACACCTACAAAACCCCAGAATTTGCCTTTTATCGTTATCGGGGTTGCGTACATATTTTGAATGCCTTGGGCAACAAGCCTTTCATACTCTTCACGGTGAGTCTCTTTGAACTCTGATATGTCTGCTAGAATTACAGGTTCCTCCGTTGTAAAGGCTCTGAACCAAAGCGGGGAGGTACTAAAGTCGAAGTTCTGAAGGTCGCCTATTAGAGGAGCTACCCCTTGCGCCACCCACTCGTTCGTCATGCTTATCGACTTTCCGTCCTCGTTAATACGCATCATGTAACTCCTGTCCGCATCGTATAGATCTCTGACACGTTTAAGGATGGAACTAAGCGACTCTTCGAGGCTTGGAGCCTGAACCATCTCTCCTAAGCCCTCTAAAAGCTCTTTCTCTACCTTCAACCTTGAGGATAGCTTTTTCTGCTGTTCCTCTTTCTCTGTTAGATTGATAGCCCATTCTATCCTAGCTTCTCTTCCGCCCCAGTCCAAAAGTTTGTCCTTCAATAGATAATGCTGCCCGGTGCTCTCGATTGTGTTTTCCCAAACATAATATTTATCTCTCGAAAGCAGATGCATCGTGCAATATGGACAGGGTTCTTTAAAATTGAAGAAGAATTCGTGACATTTTGAGCCTTGGTAGTCTCTTTCTTTCATTCCGGGCAAATCTCTTCCTGTCTTGTTCAAATAGAGAAGTTCGTAATTTTCAGCGTCGCTGACATAGACTATTTCGTCGAGCTCATCAAGCATCATCTCTTGGTTTTGCATCTTAGCGCTGCTCTCCAAATATGCCGCTCTTTCACGCGCTCTCAGTACGAAGAGGCTTATCGTGTTGGCAACCGTCCTTATAGCGTCCATTTCCTCTCTTGTAAAGGTATGGACGACGTCAAAATACTCAAAACCTAGTGTAGCTCTCCTCTTTCCCTTATCAAGGGCATAACAGAGCATCGCTGATTTTACCCCACGTTGTGCCATATCATCTTTCTCTAAATAACTGGGAACTTCATCTGCTACATCAGGGCAGAGGAGTATGTTGTTTTCATCCAGATGAGGCTTAATCAAGGACCATTCATCGGCGGGAATTTTTTTGCCGGCAATTTTTAACGGTTGAATTCCTACATCGCACCATTCATATAAAACCTCGTAGCTCGTTTCGTCTTCAGAGAAGACAGCGACGTCTGTCCGGCCCACACCAAAGGACTCACCTACGAAGTTAAGAAGTATTGGAACTGCTACATCAACATCCTCATACTGATAGAACAATTTGAGGATGTATTCAGCTATGTTTTCTCTAAAGTTCTTCTGTACAAGGCCTTTATCTTGCTTGATTTCCGTAACGTTTAATGTATTTATATATTCAAAAGAACTCTCCGCCTCTAGGATATCTGTGTAAAAAGTGCACTGCTTCTTACCGAGGCTCTTCGAATAATAGAGTGCCATGTCAGCTTTTTGCATTAATTCATCATAACTTCTGCCATCCTGCGGATACAGCGAGATTCCTATACTGCAAGATATATCGTGGTTTGTACCCTCACTATGAAAAGAACGTTCAAAGACCTTAAGTATCATATCAGCCTTATTTTGGATAACTTTCAGATCCCTTACACCGCCCATGAAAACAGCGAATTCGTCTCCTCCGATCCTACCTACGATATCAGAATCCCTGAAAAGGGACTTGAGAGAACGTGCAAGCTCGCTCAGCACGGCGTCTCCGTAAAGATGTCCCAGACTGTCGTTAACACCCTTGAAATTATCTATGTCAATCATGAGGAATGTTCCATAGACGCAAGTACATTCAATCTGCATCTCGATAAGATCCTTGGTGTATTTCTTGTTGAAGAGCTGCGTAAGAGGGTCTCTTTTCGCGCTTTCTTCTGCTGAATTAAGTTTGCATTTTTGTTCGTCGATATCAGTAAGAATTCCCACCACTTTGACAGGTTTACCTGATTCATCAAATATGGTGGACATTGATGCTTTGTACCAAACCTGCTTCCCAAATTTATTAACTAACCTTGCCTCAGCATAACCTTCTTTTAGGCCCGCTTTTAGCTCTTCAAAAAGATTGATTAGATTATCCACTCCTGATTCTTCAGTAGAGAACATCTTGTCGTTTTTCATGTTGTATGGAAAGTTTTCGTAGTTTTCAAGTGGATCAAAATACTCGAGAAACTCAGGGGAGTGGGAAGTCGAGCCTGTTACAACGTCCCATTCGAAAAATATAACATTGGTAAGTTTTTTTACTACATCAAACTGTTCTTTGCTGAAGTAGAGTTCCTGGTTCGCGCTCTTAATGATTTCTATGTTTTTTTTCATTGCAATGAAAAAATAGTACATCAGCGCTGCGAAAGTCGCTATGAAAATCAGAACGAATCCTATCCCTTTAAAGAAAGAAGTGTAAGCCGTAGAAAAGAGCACCTTCTCTGGTGTAGAGGTAAGAAGGTACATGTCAGAAACACCAATCGGCAAAAAACTTACGGCTCTGTTTTCATCTTTTTTCCGACATATCATCTCTCCCGGGAGTCCTTTTTTCATTTTATCTATAATTGCACTGTAATACTCTTTACCTTCAGCTTCACCGGCGCCTGATAAAAAAAGTTCTTGAATAGTGTCTGAATCTTTGTCCACTGCAGAGTTGTTTGATCTTGCAACAATCAATCCATCTTTTGACAGAAGATAACAGTATCCCTTCCCGTCAAAAATATCGAAGGTTATTAACTCGTTCAGTTTATCCTTATAAAACCTTGCAGAAAGGATTCCAATTACATTTCCATCGTGCATAACAGGAGAGTTGATGGTGAGATAGTTGCCTGTTTCTAAATCAAAAACCTTAAGGTTCGTGTAAAACCCGCTCTTTGAAGCGAGCGAAAGATAGTAGTTTCTCTCTATTTCGCTGCTCTTTCCTCCGAAGTACATATTTCCTTCTCTGTTTATGATATAAAGAGCACTAAAGTTAGTTAGCCAGCTCTGCTCCCTTAAATATCTTATAGTCTCAGCTGAGTTTAGATCATCTGTTAATTTGCCTAGGTTTATGGAAATACTTAAAACAAAATTTTTATTTATATCAAGATTTTGTTTGAGCATGGCAATATTCTGCCGTTCAAGCTCTCGTATAGAGACAAACATATCTCTCTTGGCATTTCTGTATGTCATACTCAGAAATAACAGCATAAGAATAATAAAGACAGAAACTGTCGTTGCAATTGCGATTTTAAAATTTTTAATTCCCAATTCTTCTGTCTTGGACATTAGATGTCACTCCCTAGAAGGCATGAACTACTATTACTCAATACACCGCTTCTATTGAATAATTTTATAAAAGACGCTTTTAGCCTGTACAAATACAAGGAAGCTCTGCAAATTTCTGTTATCTTATACATAAATCCTGTTTTATGTAGATTTATTTAATATAAATCTATGTAGATTATAATCCTTTTATGTATTTTTGTAATTATAATAATCAATTCGATGAGGCAGCATAATTCACGCCGCAGTAATCGATTGCAGTATTTATATTTTAGATTGGGGTTTTTGTACAGATAAGGTTTTAAAGTTTTAAGGTTTTAAGGTTTTTCTGACCCTACAACCGTTTGACCATTGTTTGACAAAGTCTGACAATCGTTTGACCGTCTTAATGTTCCTAACAACCGCTTGCCTATTGCTTGCCAACCGTTTGCCTATTGCTTGCCTGTCTTTAATGTTCCAAACAACCGCTTGCCTATTGCTAGCCAACTGTTTGCCCATTGCTCGCCCGTCTTTTCCTGGCCCTAACAATCGATTTCCCATTGACTACCAATTGATTCCCGCGACGTTACTCGTCGCAGCTTCCCGCGGCACTCTTTTCGCCGCAGCCTTTAACAACTGCTTCACGCCAGATGTCCCACCTGGCA
>JAAYEY010000004.1 GCA_012728505.1 Synergistaceae bacterium
ACCACATTGGACACACCTGAATGGGATGTGGTCTTCTTCGAAGATCCCTGCAGCCAGGGATGCTTTGGCGCTAAGGGCATCGGAGAACTTCCCATGAACGCTGCCGGTCCGGCCTTTGTTGCAGCAGTAGATATCGCTACAGGAGTGGTGTGTGATTCTATCCCATGCACAGGAGAGAAGCTCTTTCATCTTATCAGACAAAAAAATAATAAAACGGCAAAGGGAGGAATAAAAGATGAGAATTGAAATGACCATAAACGGCGCTCTTTGTCACGCAGATGTTCCTCCCATGAAGCCGCTTCTTTCTGTACTCAGGGAAGATTTGGGTTTTAAAGGGTCCAAAGAGGGGTGTGGGGAGGGAGAGTGCGGAGCCTGCTCTATCATAATGGACGGTAGACTGGTAAACGCCTGTCTGGTGCCGGCTGTACAGTCTTCCGGATGTGAAATATTGACTATAGAGGGACTCGGTAGTCCAGATAATATGGACATGCTCCAGAAGGCGTTCGTCTCGGAAGGAGCCGTACAGTGTGGTTTCTGTACTCCGGGCATGGTTATCGCAGCCAGAGCTCTCCTTGAAGAGAATCCAACTCCATCATTGGAAGAGATAAAGGTTGCTCTTTCGGGGAACATATGCCGCTGCACAGGTTACGAAAAAATTTACAATGCAGTTGAAAAGGCCGTGCAGGATGGATACTGCGACTCTTTCAGGACCAGAGAGAATCTTTGCAGCGGACAGACGCCAACGCCGACTTCTGAAAACGATAGTAACTGTTTTATACCTGAATATCTAAAAGAGGTCTTTGAAATATTGGATAAGAATAAAGATGTTTCTATCTTGGCAGGCAGCACCGATATCATTCCTGACATAAAGAACGGGAAGTATACCCTTAATAAGATAATGGACCTTAGCAGGGTAAAAGAGCTCAAAGGAATAAACAAAGTCGGTGATGCAATAAGGATAGGCAGCTGCGTCACAAACGGAGATATAATCAGAAGCAGTATCATCAAAAACTATCTTCCTGCCGTTTGGGAAGCCGCTTTTATGAGCGGAGCGCCGGCTGTTCAGAACAGAGCAACTGTAGGAGGGAATCTTTCCGCTGCTTCAGGAGCAGCCGATCTTCCAACCATCCTTCTTCCTCTTGATGCAAGTGTTGTAACAGAAGGTTCAGGCGGAGTGCGTGAAATGAAACTTGAGAAGTTTATCCTTGGATACAGACAGCCCGACCTGAAGCCAAACGAGATAATGAGAGAAATCTTGATCCCTCTGTCGAAAGAAAAGAGCATTCAGAGGTTTTATAAGCGTGGCTCCAGGAAAACCCTTACTCTGTCAAGAATATCGCTCGGGTTTTATGCAGAAGTAGAAAACGGTGTTATTTGGGAGATTCGTGCAGCGGCAGGAAGCATGTCTCCTATACCGATTCGATTAAAAGCATTAGAGTCAGTGCTCAAAATGAAACGTCTCACTGAAGAGTTGATCGATGAGGCTGCGAAGGTAGCTTATGATGAAGTTAATCCGAGAAAAAGTTCCGAATGGCGCAAATCGATGACATCAAATCTGGTAAAGAGTTTCCTCAAAGAACTTTTATAGTAAGATTCGGGGTTGAGGACGAGAGGACAACAAATTTCCGCGGCAAGCTATAAGTAGCAGCCCCCCTGGATTCAGTCTTTGGTATTGCGTCCACGCCCTTCAATCGTCTCCTCCGGACGCCACTTATCAGGAGAATGCCGTTTCCTGTAAAGGAAACATTTGAAAAAACTACAGCATTCGAACTATTCCGAGTGCGTTTCGAGGTCGGAGGTCCAGTGTCTTTGAATCCCGTCTGTAACAGGGTTTTATCATGAAAACCAAGATCTGGATCCCGGCTCAGGCCCATACCGGGAAGACGGAGAGAGAACACCTCGCGAGGTAGCAAGGCAGCCATTGGGGTCAGACCTACACAATTGACAAAATGTGGATAAATTGGCACCGCCGGGCTATTGTGCATATTCTGTTCAAAAAATACACCTCTACCGTTTTAGATTGAACATCTTGACCGCTTCAAACTGAACACCTTCGCCGCACCAACTGGACAGTTTTGAAATGCCCGACCGGTCCTATGAATACTTCACCGGGATGATCTTATCTTCGTCCTTGAGGGTAATGAGGTTGTCGTACATGCATACGACACCGCCCTGTCCGCGATCTGTGCCGGGGATCCTGTCAAGGATGCGGAAGGCGGATATGTCTTTTTTGTCGGGGTGCTTTTTGATTTATATCGGATATAGTGTCTGACCTTGGAGGATCAGAAGGTCTATCTCATTCATGTCCTTGTCGTGGTAAAAATAAATCGGGGCGTCCTTGCCCTTGTTTAAATAGCTTTTTATGATTTCTGCACGTCGCTACTTTACCCCACCGACTCCCGCGGCACCTACTTTGCCGCGGCTCTTCAAAATCCACAAATCCATAATTCCCCGGAACCTCTTCAACATTCGCCGAAACTTCCTGGCCGAAATCAGTGATATTTAAATTCCGGTCTGTTCGAGTGGATAATAGCAACCATGGCAATTATATGGACTACTATTGAAAAAATCATCACTCTCTTCTCTTGTAGATCTTTTCTTTTTTTTTCTCACGGTAGGTCATCAAAAAATAAGGGAGAAACTGAGGGTACTATCAATGACATTGATCTATAATATAAAAACCTAAAATTCAGAGTAAGGAGAGTTACTTAGATGAATATATTAATAATTGATGCACAGGGTGGTGGAATTGGGAAACAGCTTGTTGCCGCAATAAAGCAAAGCATGCCCGGCGCAGTTATTACAGCGGTTGGTACAAATAGTGCTGCCACATCAGCTATGCTAAAGGCCGGTGCGGATCATGCGGCTACGGGCGAAAATGCCGTTATAGTAGGTTGCCGGAAGGCGGATATAATTGTAGGCCCCATTGGGATCGTTATTGCTGACTCGCTTTTAGGTGAAGTAACTCCGGCAATGGCTTTAGCGGTTGGTCAAAGCACTGCAAAACGCATACTTATTCCTGTCAACCTTTGCAACAACATCGTCATCGGCGTTCCTGAACTGGGAGTCGGTCGGCTTATTCAGAATGCGGTCGAGGAAATTAAAAAATCAGGTTGAAGGCGGCTGAGGGCAAATAAAATAACTTGAAAAACTCATAATTATCCTGTATAACTATGAAAGTTTGGCATGAGGTCAAGCAGTAAGCGCAGCAGCGCTTAAATGGTAATCAAATATTGCTCCACATGATATGTATACTTTGAAGGTATATGGTCTTTCTGAAGAGAAGCCGTATGCCTTTTTTTGTTGTTCTCTTCTACTGTTTTATAGCAAAAAGTGCATGCGACGCGGAGTAATATCGGATAAAAACATCAAGGAGGAGATACTTATGGCATGTTTTATTGTTCCCATAGCCGAAGCCATCGTGACAACGGTTGCAGCAAAGGTAATACAGTCGAAAGAAAAAGAACCTGAAGCTTTGAAGATCGCGACCGAAACCGGTGGATTTGAGAGGGAGACGAAGATCCCGTTTTCAAGAAAGTTGAAATGGCTCTCCAATCTGCTCTGGGGCGGCTCTGTTCTGCTGGCCTTTGAGCATGTGTGGCACGGCGAGATCGTACCGTGGTTCCCCTTCCTGACGGCGGCAGGCAACCCGTCGGATGCGGCGGAGATGTTGCATGAGATGTCTACAGTGGGCGTCGCGATGTCCGTCCTTGTAACAGTGGTTTGGATCGGTATGCTGGTAGTTTCAAACATCATTG
Source organism: Synergistaceae bacterium (assembly GCA_012728505.1). Taxonomy (GTDB): domain Bacteria; phylum Synergistota; class Synergistia; order Synergistales; family Synergistaceae; genus Caenicola. The sequence continues at coordinate 3,759 of JAAYEY010000004.1, forward strand.
AGAAACGGGCGCTGAAGCATCAGCCTGCCGTTTGAATAGAGGTACTGTATGACACTGCTTACCACTGTATTCGCGGCAATCATCTGCACTATTATCTGGTATAAAAATGCTCCAAAGAGCGAAATGAGGGTCGATATCCTCTGCTGGATGTACTGGGGCGCCTCGATCATGTGGCTGGTCGATGCTATCTTTGAATATGCCGAGCTGCAAGCCGAGTATTTTACGCCCTCTCCTGTGGAAATGCTCAATGATTTCTATCTCGGTCTCTCAGTTGTGGCGCTCGGACTGGTTATCTGGCTGACTATCCTGCTGATCAAAGACCCTAACGGCGTTGTCAAAGCCTCACTTTTTAAGAACAACTAGAATGGGACAACCTGAGAGCGGTTCTGCTGTCTATCGGTAGAATCGCTCTTTTTATAAAAATATTCGGAAAACAGACTGTTTGTATAGAGGGGCTGGACTTATGGAACTGTCGGCATTCTTTCAGGCGCATGATCGGGTGGCGGTCGCTTTTTCCAGCGGCGTGGATTCAACATATCTGCTTTATTCGGCGATAAACAGCGGCGCAAAGGTTAAGGCGTACTACGTTAAATCTGCCTTCCAGCCTCAGTTTGAACTGAACGACGCAAAAAAAACGGCGACAGAGCTGAATGCAGATATGAGTGTCATAGAGGCCGATGTTCTATTGCTTCCGGAGATTGCGGCGAACCCATCAGATCGCTGTTATTATTGTAAAAGGTTAATTTTCAGCACGATAGCAAAGTACGCTTTGGCAGATGGTTATACGACGCTTATTGACGGCACAAACGCTTCCGACAGCGAGGACGACAGACCCGGCATGCGGGCGTTGCGTGAGCTGTCTGTTCTCTCTCCCTTGCGGGAATGCGGCCTGACCAAAAGCGATATCCGTCGGCTGTCCAAGGATGCGGAGCTGTCCACATGGAACAAACCGGCCTATTCCTGCCTTGCAACAAGTATCCCGACCGGAGATGCTATCACGCAGGAGAAGCTGGAGAAAATAGAGCACGCCGAGGATCATCTGATGGCACTTGGATTCTCTGATTTTCGTATCCGGATGCTGGGCTCCTCAGCAAAAATTCAACTTCCGTCCGGACAGTTTGATAAACTGCCGGAGAACCGTGCCGCGATCATTAAAGAACTAAAAAAACACTTTAATGACGTTCTGCTGGATCGGAAGGTGAGAGCATGAATACATACATCAAAGAAATTCTTGAGGGTGTTAAGAATGGCAGGTTGTCTGTGGAAGAGGCGGTTTTGAAGCTGAAATTCGCTCCTTTTGAGGATATAGGCTATGCCAAGGTCGATATGCACAGAGCGCTTCGTCAGGGTGTCACCGAGGTTATTTACGGAGCCGGAAAGACGCCGGAGCAGATCATCGGCATTGCCGACACACTGCGAAAAAACAATCGGAATACTATCCTGATCACCCGGTTGGATAAAGATCAAGCAGCGGAGCTTGGACAGACTTGCGCTCTGACCTATCATGCCGAGGCACGGATCGGCATCATCGGCGATCTGCCCAGGCCTGACGGGATCGGAAAGATCGTCGTTGCCACTGCTGGCACCAGCGACATTCCTGTTGCCGAAGAGGCCGCGCTGACAGCGGAGGTTCTGGGCAACGAGGTAACACGGCTTTATGATGTTGGTGTCGCCGGACTGCACCGGCTTCTGGCCCATTTGGAAGACATCATGAGCGCCAGTGTAATCATCTCTATCGCAGGCATGGAAGGTGCGCTTACCAGCGTGATCGGCGGGCTTGCCGACTGTCCGGTTATCGCCGTACCCACGAGTGTTGGCTATGGTGCGTCCTTCGGTGGCCTGTCCGCGCTCCTCTCCATGCTTAATTCCTGCGCCAGCGGTGTCTCCGTCGTCAATATCGACAACGGCTTTGGAGCCGGATACATGGCCAGTATGATCAATCATATGGAGGTAAAAAGTAAATGAAAACATTGTATCTTGACTGTGGAATGGGTGCTGCCGGTGATATGCTGACTGCTGCACTTCTGGAGCTTCTTCCTGATCAGGATGTCTTTCTTGCTGAGCTGAACGATCTTGGAATACCCGGTGTACATGTGAAAAAGGAGTTATCTACCAAGTGCGGAATTAACGGTACGCACATCACAGTTATGGTCAAAGGTCAGGAGGAAGAGGTCCCCCACCTGCACGAGCACCATCATGGGCACGAACATGAGCACAGCCATGAATATGTTCATGAACATAAGCACGAAAATTTCAATGACGGAGATCATACATCCTGTCACAGAGGTATGCACGAGATCGTACACATCATTGAGGACCTGAAGCTATCCCAAAAGGTCAAGGCGGATGTTTGGGAGGTTTATGCCCTTATCGCCGCGGCGGAAAGCCACGTCCATGGCGTTCCCGTCGCGGATATCCACTTCCATGAAGTCGGCACAATGGACGCAATAGCTGACATTACGGCTGTCTGTCTGCTGATGGATAAGATCGCTCCACAGCAGGTCATCGTTTCACCTGTCCATGTGGGCAGCGATCATGTGCGATGCTCTCACGGCATCCTTCCTGTCCCTGCACCGGCCACTGCATATATCCTGCGCGATGTACCGATTTACGGCGGCAGTATCAAAGGGGAGCTTTGCACACCTACCGGAGCCGCGCTGCTGAAGTATTTTGCAACATCCTTCGGTGACATGCCCGTTATAAAGACAAAAACCATCGGCTATGGCATGGGCAAAAGGGATTTTGAAACGGCTAACTGCGTCAGAGCTATG
>JAAYEY010000269.1 GCA_012728505.1 Synergistaceae bacterium
CTCTGTTCAAAGTATAAAAAAAGAATAATATTCCCCTCGACATCGGAAGTCTACGGAATGAGCGGCGACAGTTGTCTGAAGGAGGATGAAAGTCCTCTTATCACAGGCCCAATCAACAAAATGAGATGGATATACAGCTGCAGCAAGCAGATGATGGACAGGCTCATATTTGCATACGGCCAGGAAGAAGGGCTCAGTTTCACGCTCTTCCGCCCCTTCAACTGGGTGGGGCCGAGGCTGGATACATTCAAAGACGCCGCAGAAAACAAAGCTCGTTCTGTTACACAGATGATCTATAACGTACTTAACAGCGGAAAAATATCGCTTGTGAACGGTGGAGAACAGAGAAGAAGCTTCACTTGGGTAGGCGATGGTATCGAAGGGTTAACCGCTATCATAGAAAACAAAGGAAACAAGGCTGAAGGACAGATATTCAACATAGGCAACCCCAATAATAATTACTCCATCAAAGAACTCGCCGAAATGCTGATCGACGAGATGAAGAATTTTCCCGTCTATCGTGAAAAAGCAGAAAAAGCACAACTGGAGATCGTATCTGCCGATGATTACTATGGAAAGACATACGACGATATGCAAAACCGCCTGCCATCAGTAGAAAAAATAGAGATGCTCCTCGGCTGGAAACCCAATACAGGGATGCGTGAGCTGCTGAACAGAACGATAAAATGGTACGCGGATCGGGAGAACTCAAATTGATAAAACTCGCGATAAAAGTGGATATCGATACGTTGAGGGGATACCAAGAAGGTCTCCCAAAAATGCTCGACTTTTTTAATAGGCTAGGAATAAAAGCATCAATATTTTTTTCATTCGGACCGGACAATTCAGGCAAAGCAATAAGAAGAATATTCAAAAAAGGCTTTATTTCAAAAATGATGAGAACCAAAGCTCCTTCAACTTACGGCATTAAAACGTTGCTTTATGGGACAGTGCTCCCTGCACCTTTAATAGTACCTTCTGCTCCTCAGCTCTTCCAGCGCGCATATGGCGAGGGACACGACTGCGGAGTGCACGCTTGGGACCACGTATATGTCCAAGATGAACTAAGCAGTATTACAAAGAACGAATTCCTCTCGCTCTTTGAAAAATCTGCTGAGATGTTCGAGAGGTTATCAGGCAAAAAACCTCTTTGCTGTGCAGCACCCGGATGGCAGATATCTTCCGTTAGCCTGGAAGTTCAGCAGGAGCTGGGGCTCAAATACTGCAGCGACACAAGAGGACGCTCTCCTTTTATTCCTATCTTCGATGGAAAATCATATTCCCCGATGCAAATTCCTACGACACTTCCGACCATGGACGAGATCCTAGGACTTCCCGGAGTCGACGACGACTCTATAGGGGATGTCTGGCTGAAGGGTATGAATAATGAGTGGAATGTCCTGACGGTACACGCTGAAATGGAAGGTCTTTCAAAGATAGGTGTTTTTGAGCGCTTTCTTTTAAAAGCAAAGAAAAATGGAACTGAATTTTATACTCTGGCCGACTTCGCTAAGAACTCAACACCTGCCGAATGTAATATCAAAATGAGTACCATTACCGGTAGGGCAGGAACTCTGGCAATACAGGAGGACAAATAAAAATGGACAAGATAAGCCTTTTGCTATTGGTAGCTTCAGCAATGACAAATGCCCTCGGAAGCTCTGTAATGAAACACGCTTACGGTGGTGATTCCTCGATTATCTCCTCCGGCTTAATAGCCGCCTTTCTTAAAATACTTCTTAACCCTTGGATAATCCTTGGACTAGGTATGTTCGGCATCTCTTTCTTCTTTATGGCAGCCGCCCTCTCCAGAACAGATCTTACCCTCGCATACCCTCTGATGTCCGGACTTGTCTACCTGATTCTGCTTTTTGTCGGTTTCTTCGTTTTCAAAGAAAAGATAACGATGCTAAGAGTAATGGGCATGGGAGCTATCCTTATGGGTATCACAATGCTGACTATTAAAATCTAAACTTCCCCACCGTCTTCTCCAGGCGCAACTAAACGGGGAACCAGTGACTTAAAGACGCTGGATCTCCGATCTCGAAACGCACTCGAAATAGATAGTTAAAATCTGAGGAGGATTTTACGACATGAAAATATGTTTTGTTGGCACAGGCTACGTAGGACTCGTTACCGGGACCTGTTTTGCAGAGAGAGGTAACGACGTCTGCTGCGTAGATATAGATAACAAAAGAATCGAAGACCTTAAGCAGGGTATCATTCCAATATACGAACCGGGACTTGACGAACTAGTTAAGAAAAACATCGAGACCGGCAGACTCTCTTTTTCTACCGATATAAAAGAGGGACTTAAAAACGCCCAGCTTTGCTTCATTGCAGTAGGAACCCCCCCTTCGAGCGATGGAAGTGCAGACCTTGCACAGGTGCTAAACGCGCTTGACAGCATAGCCTCCTCCATAGACCATTCTTGCTTCATCGTAGTCAAATCGACTGTCCCTGTAGGCACGGGGACTCTTCTCTGGAAGCGTATACGTGCACACATGCACGAGAGAGGGCTTGAAAAAATCAATCTCGAAGTCCTTTCAAATCCAGAATTCCTTAAAGAGGGAATGGCCATAGAAGACTGCCTCAACCCTGACAGGGTCGTTGTAGGAGCTAACTCGGACGAAGCGCGTTCAATAATGAGAAAACTTTACTCTTCTTTTGTTTCCGAAGATAGGCTCTTCTTCATGGATCCATCCTCTGCAGAAATAACAAAATATGCAGCGAACGCAATGCTTGCCTCAAGGATAAGTTTCATGAACGAGATAGCCCAGCTCTGCGACAAGATAGGTGCAGATGTCCTTTCGGTCAAAGAAGGAATCGCCTCTGACAAACGCATCGGTAGCTTCTTCCTTAATGCCGGTTGCGGCTACGGAGGCTCCTGCTTCCCCAAAGACGTGCAGGCGCTTTGCCATATTGGCGAGGGACAGGGACTGGACATGACTATGGCCACCGCTATAGACAAAGTAAACCGCAAGCAGAAAGAACTGCTCCAGTTAATGGTCAGAGAAAGATTCGGTAACGATATGGAAGGCCTTAACATCGCAGTCATGGGTCTCGCTTTCAAACCCCATACCGATGACATGAGGGATGCCCCCTCCATCTCTCTGATAAGAGGGCTTATTGAATGTGGAGCCTCAGTGAAAGCCTTTGACCCCATAGCAATGGATCAGGCTAGGCTTATTCTTTCAAAAGATGTCAGGTATGCTGACAGTGTTGAAGAACTGCTAAAAGAAGCTGACTGCGCTGTTTTAGTGACGGAATGGCCCGAGTTCAGATCCCTGCGCTGGGATAAATATGGCGCTTTAATGAAACGTCCTATCCTTTTTGACGGCAGGAACATTTATGACCCGTCGGAGATGAAGCAGCTCGGATTCGAGTATTATTGTATCGGGAGAAATTGCAGACC
>JAAYEY010000049.1 GCA_012728505.1 Synergistaceae bacterium
AGGACCACTCCTATCTGCAGACCCTGAGTAGCCATCCAAAGCCTCTGCCTGTGAATATCAAAAAGTCCGTTTGCATCGTATATTTTTATCTCGACGTCATTCCAGTCAGGGGTTCCGAGAGCATCACCCAGATATTCAGTGCCCCTTATACTCAGATACTGTATTATGGCTCCTTTTGATTTATCATGGATCAAAAGTGCTTTTTCAAATATATCATTAACGCTGACAGGTTTGTTGAGGGCTTTTTGTGTGAACTGGAGAACGGAGGATGTTCCAGGTATATCGTTTCTGAACAATGGATCTCTATCTATTATTTCTCCCCCAAGATCGGTGTGTATTGATCTTATACCGTTTTCTATGTTGCCCATGAGACGCATCATGATATATCCCGGAAGTATTCTCACCTCTTCAACGCCGGCAATCAATCTTTTATTGATCAGATCGCAGAGAAGAAGTTCGATAGAGTTTTCCGATACAAAAGTCTCCTCTATTTCCTCTTCGGTTAGCAGATCCGAAGAAGACACAAAAAATATAAGCCTTCTGTTATTTCCGTATATTGCCAAAGCTTTTTCAGGATCAAGTGGAACCAGAGAACCCCAGGCATTAAGGTATTTTTTGATTTCCGCAACCTTATCGGTAGCATGAAGCAGAAGACTTTCAGGACCGCTTCTGACAAGAGAGAGCATGGACAAGACCTCCGTTCGTGATTATCAAAGTGATACCCGTTTGCGTTCAAGCCGGGCGTCGTTAGTTCCCGGTGGGTAATTAAATGGGATAACATCTCCCGTCTCCATATGTATAAGGTGCATGCTTTCGAGTCCGTTTAGGAAGAATCTTCCCGATGAATCAATTTTTGTGGAATATTCAAGGCTGTGTCCAAAAAGATTGTATTCTGCTGCATCGTTTATTACGTCTTCATAAGTGTGCCCAGCTTTAAAACTGAAGCTTCCTATATAGAAACGACCCGGTTTGCTCCAAACCTGAATTGAAGTATTTTCGGTCATTTCAAGCAAGGTCTGGAGATGGTCATGGTTTCCAGTGAGAAGTATAGTCCCACATGTTTCTTCTGATAACAGTTCCAACAAAACTCTAAGCTTTTTTTGGTACAAATCCAGCATCCCCGGTCTGAATTCTAGCTTTACGTCATCAACCAGGTCTCCTGTATGAACTACCCATGTCGGGCGGAGCCGTCGTATCGCTCTGCGAATATAGGAGAACATAGTTGAGGGTGTGTCTGAGAGATGCAGTATCATATCCCTTCCATCTATCAAAGGAGGATTGAGTCCGGTTTTAATAGCGATATTGTCAATCCTGCTTCTTATAGGACAGCTTCTTATCTCCTCTAATGTTGGTTTGGGTAGGTTGCTCGGTATGTGCAATGTGCCCAATCTTCTCACCTCCTTCAGAATAAAGATTGATTAGGTTTAAATGCGTCTATCTCAATGTAAATTCGGAAGATAACTCCGCACTCTAATATTATAACAGGAAGAGCAATGAAAATTATTTTAAACTAGGTGGCTATTTTTGGACAAAATACTTGTTTTTTTATTAATAAACGTATAAGATAGCTGGAGTAATCGATTGTTCTCCGAGCCTGTCCGCCTAAAGATTGTATCCATGGGGAGCAGGCCGTTAGGGTTTCGCTGGAAACGGCGGGGCCTCCCTTTGAAAAGGAGAACGGCTGTCTGTACATTATTCGGCCGTCTTCTCTAGTGAGGACGGTCGATTTCTATTTTTAACGGGATGTCACACAAAATCCCAACTCTCCCTTGCGAGACCGACCCCAACGGTCTCGCTTCTTTACTATTTTAATTATAATGATATTTTAATGCAAAGAAGTTGCAATTATATATAAATATCATTTTTTATTTGTAATTTCAGCAAATATGCTTAGATAAAAACAAAAATATATACTAGAATTACGATTAAGTTATCTGTTTCACTCCCATGTAGTGAATGATTTTTTTGTTGATGTGTAAGAAAATCTATGCACTTCAAGGTTTTGGAATAGCTTTTGTAAAAAACATCTTTAGAAGGAGGAATATTATCATGAAAATTAACAAGCGTTTATTAGTTTTCATCACCATTCTGGCAGTATGCATGCTCACTTTAGGTTCTTTTGCATATGCCAAGGCGCCCGTTCTCAGAATGGCAACGACTACCAGCACTGACAACACGGGACTGCTTGACTATATGGCCCCTATCCTACTCAAGGACACGGGAATTGAAGTCCAGTGGGTCTCGGTAGGCACAGGAAAGGCTCTCGAATATGGACGCAACGGCGATGTTGACGTCGTTCTGACTCACGATCCGGCAGCCGAAGATAAATTCATGGCTGAAGGCTCC
>JAAYEY010000270.1 GCA_012728505.1 Synergistaceae bacterium
CATGCAATAGTGTAATGTTTCTTTCTGAGATAGGGCTTGAGGTAAAAAGAGTCTTTAGGAATAGCTTGAAAAGTGCTTACAACGTATAATAATAAAAACTGACTATCGCGTAAGGGGTGGGGATATGGCAAGGCCGGAAATACTTAAATGTGTTTTGTGCGGAAGCGAGTACAGTCCGGAACCGGAAAGATACGTCTGTGACAGATGCGGATTGGACGGGACGCTTGATGTCCTCTATGATATTGATACGATAAAAAAGAAATTAACAAAAGCATCTCTTTCAAAGACAAAAGATATGTCTATGTGGAGATACAGAGACATCATGCCCATCCTTAACGATGTAAATATACCGACTCTTTCTGTTGGATGGACTCCCCTTTATGAAAATAAAAAACTGGCTTCGAAATATGGGATAGGGAAACTTTATATAAAGGATGACGGACGCAACCCAACGGCATCTCTTAAAGACAGGGCAAGCGCCGTCGGTGTCGTAAAAGCTGTTGAATTTGGGCAGAATGTTATAGCCTGTGCCTCAACAGGAAATGCGGCAAGCTCGCTCTCAGGTTTCGCCGCGGTATCGGGGCTCGAAAGCTACATCTTCGTCCCTGAAAAAGCTCCTTCAGCAAAGGTGACACAGCTTCTTGTCTACGGAGCAAATGTCGTTCTGGTCAAGGGAGATTATGCACAGGCCTTTGACTTGGCTACATCTGCCATAAACAAATTTGGCTGGTATAACAGAAACTGCGCAATCAATCCCTATCTTGTCGAAGGAAAAAAGACCTGTGCGATGGAGATAGCAGAGCAGCTCGACTGGGATGTTCCCGACAGGGTCTTCATTTCAGTAGGCGACGGGTGCTGCATAGGAGGACTCTACAAAGGTTTCAGAGACCTTTTAGACCTCGGCCTTATCGACAGGATGCCCAAGATAACGGGTGTCCAGGCAGAGGGAGCAAGTCCAATATATAAAGCTATTAAAGAGAACTCGGCAAAAGTCATGTTCGGTGATGCTGACACCATTGCGGACAGTATTTCAGTAGGTGCGCCGAGAAACTGGGCAAAGGCCTTGAGGGCAATAAGGAAAAGTGACGGAACGGCAGTTACCGTTGCCGACGAAGAGATACTTTCGGCCATTCCTGAGCTCGCACGTGCGTCAGGAGTATTTGGAGAACCTGCGGGAGTAGCAGGTTTTGCTGGGTTCCGTAAAATGGCGCTCGCGGGAGAGATAGGTTTGGATGAAACTATTGCTGTAGTTGTTACCGGAAACGGGCTCAAGGACATCGAGAGCGCAAAAAAGTCTGTTGGCAGAGCGATGTTATGCGCTCCGGACATAGAAGAATTCTCAAAACTTATTGCTTCTTACTGATTTTATAAAAAATACTCTGAAGGGGGAAATATCAAGTGATAGACCTTACAGTAAATGAAAAGCAACTTAAAAACTCCGTCGAGATGGCCAAAGAGAGAAACATCCTCATACCAACATTCAAACAGATGAGGGACCCTGATAAATATACCCCGGCAAAGATGAAGGAAAAGCTTAAAACGACTGGACTGTGGGACGTGGATCCCGCAAATCTTTTCCGCATAACGTGGAAGAATGAGCCCAAGAAATCGGGGGGACTCTTCGGGGAAGTAAGTACTATGGAATTCCCCTCAGAATTTACC
>JAAYEY010000271.1 GCA_012728505.1 Synergistaceae bacterium
ACTTGCCTATAAGACTGAACACATCTTCGATTACGTCCACGCAATGGGGCATATCCATTACGCCCGCTTCAATAAGATCCTTCTGTGATAGTAATAGCGTCTTTACTTCCTGTCCTGCCATTTTCAATGCGCCTCCTGTTAAATGTAGTGACTTATGTATATCAGCATCAGCAATTTTGTTGACAACTAATATTTAGAATTAGTTTTACCTGCTCAAAAACCTCGCCAGTATAATAATTAGCTAGGCGATGGCCGTATCTACAAGGAATTCTCCTCTGGCGTAACGGCTCCAGTGGAATTTCTCGATTGGAAGACTTGTTTTACCAAGGATTATTTGTTCTGCGACCATCTCTCCTGCGACCGGGCCAAACATGAAGCCTCTTGATCCGGAAACGTTCATCCAGAAACCCTTCATTTCCTCGGCTTCTCCGATTACAGGCTGCATGTCTGGTGTAATGTCATACATTCCAGACCACTGGCGAACAACTCTGATTCCTTTCGTACGAGGTAGGACCTTGTTCATTATCCCGGTCATATGCTCAAGGAAGTTCCATGAGTGTCCCATCTCATAATCATTGAAAGGAGCAGCTTCTTTACGATAGCGGCTGGGACCGCATCCGGCGATTATTGATCCGTGCGGACGCTGTTGCATGTAAAAGTCTGGGTCATAGCTCATTACGAATGTCGGGCAGACTCCAAATTCTACTGGTTCCGTAGCAAATATCTCGTGGCGTTCTCCGTGGACGGGAATAGAAAGGCCCGCAAGGGCTGCCACTCGGCCTGACCAAGCACCGGCCGCATTAATCACGATATTAGTATCGATATCTCCTTTATCAGTACATACACCCTTTACCGCACCTTCAGTCATTTTAAAGCCGGTGACATCGGTAAATTTATGAATCACGACACCTTCGCGCTTTGCTGCTTCTTGATGTGCAAAGTTTGTAAGCATTGGGTCTGCGTGGCCGTCTCTCTTGTGCCAGTAAAAGCCTTTAGTCCCATTCAAGTTAATCCCAGGACAGAGTTCCTTCGCTTCATCATGGCTGAGCATTCTCGACGGTACTCCCAGAGAATTCTGCAATTTAATACATTTTCTAAAGTTTTCTAGTTGTTCATCTGAGTAAGCTATGAACAAATAGCCGTTCTGGTAAAGACCAATATCCATACCTAGTTCTTCAGAAAGGTGTTCATATTTATCAATGCAAGCCTTTCCGAGTATTATATTCAATTCTCCTCCCCAGGTTGACCTGAAAGCTGCTGCGCAGCGTCCGGTTGCACCAGAGGCAACAGTATTTTTTTCAAGAAGAACTACATCTTTCATGCCTAATTTTGCAAGATAATAAGCGGTAGCCATTCCCATCATTCCGCCGCCGATTACCACTGCGTCGGCTGTTCTCTGCCAACTCATTCGTATTCCTCCCCTTTGGATGCAGTCAGTGAACTCTTAATAGGCATCACAGGCGGCCTTATCGAACCTGAAGGTATATCACATACAGGAACTCCTGTCATTTTAGAAATTTCACGAAGGATTATCTCCCTGCATCCTCTTCCCTGACATGGCCCCATACCTACACGAAGCAGACGTTTCAGTTCGTCAAAAGTATCGTATCCCTTTGGGATCCATTCTCTGATTTCTTTCATCGTGATCTCTTCACAACGACAAACAACTATGTCATCTTCCATTTTCTCAAAATCTAGTTTGTCGAGATCTGCATTGTTACAGCTACAGCAACCTGACATCTATTTCACCACCCTGACTGATCTAACTTGATCCACAAATGCCTTGTCTATAGAAACATGCAAAACTTTTGTTGAGTCCTTAAAAGGTTCGGTGAT
>JAAYEY010000050.1 GCA_012728505.1 Synergistaceae bacterium
CAGATGGCACTGGAAATACATCTCCCAGTTGGAACAAAAATATTCACCCCAGTAGGTTGTCCTTCATGCCGATATACTGGATACAGCGGTAGAACAGTAATAGCCGAGTTAATGGTTATAGATCCCACTTTAAGAGAAATGATAAACAACGCCCGTCCTCAACAGGAGATTAAGGATCAGGCCATCGAAAATGGTATGTCTACCTTAAGGGATATTGCTACGAAAAAAGTGCTGGATGGTACGATCAGCGCAGAAGAAATGCTTATAACAACAATGTTCGACTAATCGGAGGTTTAATATTTTGGCAGTTTTTGATATAAATAACATCCTTCTTGATGGTGTAATGAGTAGTGCAAGTGACATACATCTGTGCGCATTGGCTAAACCGGCACTTAGAGTGAACGGAGTCCTGACAAGACGTCCATACTCAGAACCTTTAACTAAGGAAGACATGGATAATGTTGTCAACACACTCTTATCTCCTGAACAGCTGGCTAGGTTCAAGGAAGATAGAGAGTTTGACTTTAGCTTTGATTTCACCAGTGGCACTGATTTTAAGCAGCGGTTCAGAGGGAATTTTTCCTTTGAGCGTGGAAACATTGTCCTGGCGCTGAGGATAATCACGCCAATAGTAAGGACTGTCAAACAGCTTATGCTACCTGATGAAGTCAGAGATATAGCTCATAAAAATAACGGACTATTCATTGTCACAGGCCCTACAGGATCCGGTAAATCAACAACTCTTGCCGCTATTATCCAGGAGATAAATCTGACACGTCCTGCGCATGTAATAACAATCGAGGACCCTATTGAATATATTTATGAATCTGCGGAATCTATGATCCATCAGCGCGAGGTGGGCAGTGACACAAAAAGCTTCTCTGAAGCACTGCGTCGCGCTATGAGGCAGGACCCGGACGTTATTATGATTGGAGAGCTCAGAGATCTTGAAACTATATCTGCTGCTGTGACGGCTGCTGAGACAGGACATCTTGTTCTTACGACACTGCATACGCCTGACGCCCCTCAAAGTATAGACAGGATAATAGATGTATTCCCTGCCGGACAGCAACAACAGATAAGAATACAACTTGCTTCTATCCTGATAGGCATACTTTCACAACAACTTGTTCCTCTTATAACTGAAACAGGGAGAATGGTTGTAACAGAGCTACTGATAGCCAACAACGCGATTAAAAACTATATAAGGGAGGCCAAAACCTCTCAGATTAAAAACGCATTACAGACAGGTTCTGCGTTAGGTATGCATACTATGGACCAAGATCTTTCAAGGATGTACAGAGAAGGCCTCATAAGCAGAAAAACTGCAATCGCCTATGCTTATGATTTAAAAGACCTTGAAAGATTCATGGGAGATTGACTTCTAGAAGAGGAAGTATGCTAATAGAATCTTTGGCTGCTTGCTTCATCGCTATAATAGTTTCTTTCTGCGTAGTTTCTTTTCTTCGTATAAGTGTAATGATAGTAAGAACGCCATATGAGCTTTTAGAGATTGAGAGGGCCAAGCAAACGGCCCTCTCAGAATTTTCATCGGGTATTATCCCCGACCAGACAAACTACAGTAATGTCCACATCAAACTAAACCAACCGGCTTCTGAAGACAAAAATATAATTTTGACTATAGAAAAAGAGGGTTTTATGAAGGTGAGGGAGTCTTATGTCGTATGGCCAAGTGACAATACATAAAAAAGTGGCTTTATCTCTTGTCGAACTGATTGTCAGCCTAGTGATACTACTTATAATATCCGCTCCTCTTATAGCTACTTTAAGGGTTTCAACTAATAAAATGCTTTTATATACTGAATACCTTAAGGCTCAAACAAGGATATCAAGAGTAGAAGCGCTTTTAAAAGCACCGGTTTTCTATTGCGGGTTGGGGATGCCGGTGAGTGCTTCAAAATACAAGCAGTCCTTCGGTAATCAAAAGTATGAACCATTCAGATGGGAAGGACCGATAAGTATAAGCCGAGGAAAAAGCACTTTTGACCACAGTGCATTAAGTATTTCCTATGCCCGACCGGGGAACGCAAGATTGACTCAAATAGCTCAGAGTGACACATCGGAAGGAGATGTCAACCTCCATATACCACCGGACTTAAATGACATCGGCATTGTTTTCTCAAACAATTCTCCTGATTTGAGAAACTGGGTCTTTTTTCCTACTTCGATACCTCCCTCTCTACCGTTTTGTATAATGGGGCTTGGGGATAGAGAGATGGCTATAAAAAATGGTATGGGAAGATCTTTCAGCATATCAAAAGGAGACAGGGTACATCATTTGAGGGCAATGACAATTTACGCGTATAACGACTCACTTTACATAAACGATTTTCATGCCCCGGGCGCGCAGCCTCGCGTAAAAGGAATTCTCGACGTAAGATTTGACGTTGAGACTAAAAAAAGAATTGTAAAGGTCTATATTCTCGCAAGAGGAGACAGAGTTTACGAAACATTTCACGAAATAAAGGGCAAAGAAAAATGGCCTGATGAATATATCCGGCCATGGATCGAAAAGGGCTCGAGATATCAACTATATGCATCAAAAATA
>JAAYEY010000051.1 GCA_012728505.1 Synergistaceae bacterium
AATAACTGCTTTTTCAAAATTGCCCTTTCTGGTGTAAAACAACGCTAGTATCGGTCCTATCAAGAGTCCTGCAGAGATCAACAATGCGAACGGAAGAGCCTGCGACGGGTCGACCTTGCCGCCGATATAAGTGTATATGATCAACGCGGCAGAAAAGAGGAAGGCTATAGAGAGTGAGGTCCAAAGCACCTTGCCATGCCATTTCTTGCGTTCCACCATTCTGTTGATGTCCGATGCTATAAGAAGGGCTAGGGGAGGAAAACATGGAACAATATAGGGGATTAATTTTGAACTGGATATGGAGAAAAATATAAAAATAACCGTAAACCAGGACATGAGGTAAATATTAGCATCTTTCATCTCTTTTCCTGCAGGTGTTCTCAAGACACTCTCTTTACTGAAAAGAGAGAAGAAGAATCCTGTCCATGGCATCAGTCCAAGAGGTATCATCGGTGCGAAAAACCATATAGGTTCATAGCGGTTATGCATTTTTGTGGCATAACGTAAAAAATGTTCCTGAACAAAAAAGAAATAGAGAAAGTCTGGGTTCTCGCGGCTGACCATGTAAAACCATGGAACCGATATGAGAAAGAAAATTAATATCCCGGGCAGATACAGAGCATCGATGACCAGTCTCCATTTTCTCGTAAAAACGATGTACCAGAAAATTATGCCGCCGGGCAATACGATCGCGATCAACCCTTTAGCAAGGAGCCCAAAAGCTACAGAAGCATAAAAAATTAAATACCACCTTCTGTCGTTTTTGATGTGCCCCACGTAAAAAGCCGATAGTGCCGCAGTTATGAAAAAAGATAAAGGCATGTCTGTCAAAGTTATAGTCCCTATAGCAAAATATAAAAGCGATAGGGATGTAACTATTCCCGCTATTACTCCGACTCTCTTACCGAATATGAAGGCTCCGAGAAGTGCTGTGATAAAGGCTCCGGCTACCGCACAAAGTGCTGTCGGGAAACGGGCTGCAAATTCATTTTCACCAAAGGCCATAAAGCTTCCCGCGTTCATCCAGTAAAGAAGGACAGGTTTCTCAAAATATTTAACGTAATTAAGATGGGGCGTTACGAAGTCACCCGATTCGATCATTTCACGGGGGATCTCAGAGTATCTTCCCTCATCAGGTTCGAGTAGTCCGTGCCGGCCTAAGGGAACGAAATATAGCATAATGATTAAAAAGGCAATTCCAAAAACTATCAGTTTGTTTTTATTTTGTGATACATCCATATCTGCAGCTTCACCTTCCGAAATAAATTTTTCCAAGATTTGTAAATGTTGAATATAAAAAATTAAAATCGCTGATAAAACCAGATCGCTGACAATTGATTATAGTTTATCTGAATGACAAATAGAACATAGAATAACAAAAAACGGGATCTCTGACAAAAGAGATCCCGCAACAAACTCCATAATTTTTGATATTTACTGTGGTTGTTTTTTAATTCCTCGCTCTTCATCGGTACCGGGGATAAGATTGTCACAAAGTGCGGCAAGAACTCCTGCAACAGCCATAGGGGTCTTCATTATTGCCCAGATCATTCCTCCGAAAGTGTCTCCTAGAGCTCCTGAAAATAGAGCTAAATTAGGTTCGACCCATCCCGGAAGTCCCAGTGCCATGAGGAAGGAGAAACCGACGATAAGAACGTTTCTTTGACTTCCCATGTCCGCTCTCATCAGGTTCTGTATTCCAAGAGCTCCGATCGTACCGAAGAGGGTTATATATGCGCCTCCTATTACAGGAGAGGGCATTGTTGCAACAAGAGCACCAAGCTTGCCGACAAGCGACATGATTATTAAAATTACTGCGCCGGCTCTGACAACGTGCCTGCTTGCTACACCAGTGAGGGCTATCAGGCCTATGTTTTCAGTGTAGGAAGTCGTACCTACGCTGCCTAGCATTCCTGAGAGAGCACATCCTATGCCTTCGGCTCCAATACCTTGATTTATCTGTTGAGGGGTAGGGTCATCTATACCTGCAGCGTAAGAGCAGTTGTGATAGTCGCCTATAGACTCTATCATTACACAGAAAAATCCTGCAGAGATAGCACCTATAGCCAGACCTGAAAATTTAGGGACGCCCCAAGGCATGAAGAGTTTAAGACGGATCCATGGAGCTGCAACGACATTAGCAAGGCTGACATAAGCTGCGTGTCCTTCCTGAAAAATTCCAGCGAAAGAAAGAGAAAGACATATTAAGTATGCAATTGTGATGGATCCCAGTACTGCAAAAATATTGCAGTATTTGTTCTTACTACAGAGACTGAAAAAGAAAACCAGTGCTACTACAAGAAGAGAGATTGGCCAGTAGTTTGCGGCATTAAATTGTATCGCAGTAGGTGCGAGAGTGAACCCTATCGCCATGATAGTCGGGCCTATTACTATGGGAGTAATAAACTTTCTAACATGACCGATAAGTTTACTGTATCCGAGCAGGGAGAGTACAAGACCTCCTGCAATGAGAGCACCTCCGACGTGTTGCATCACCACATCCGGACCCATTGCCTTGTAGGCCCCGATGATTGTCATTATTGAAGGGATAAAGCTGAAGCTTGAACCCTGTACGATGGGAAGCCCGGATCCAAGTTTTGGATGAGTCTGGATCAATGTTGCGATACCCATTGAAAAATAAACGCAGCCAATAAAAGCGCCTATCTGCTGTGTAGTCATACCCATTGCCGGACCAAAAATTAGAGGAACTAGAGTAGTTGCTCCGAACAGGGTGAGAACGTGCTGAGCGCCGGCAAGAATAAGTATTGGTGTCGGCGGACGGTCGTCGATACCGTAGACTAATTGTTTTTTTGCCATGATACACCTCCAAGGAATTTTGCAGAACGGTTTATTTGCAATCGGTTGCAAAAAAACTTTCAGGGATATTATAGGCTGGTTTATCTCAAAAATCCAGAGACAAATCAGATTTTCTTTACGAAATTTTTATAATCATCGGGGGTATCAATATCGCGGAAATGACAGTCAGGTGCCTCTGTAATAACTATCTCATCTTTGTGGTCCATAAGTATATTTCTTCCGCCGGCATCTCCCTGTGCAATTTCGAATCTTTTTTTCCAAATAGCACGATAAAACATAGGGTGTCCAAATATACCACCCCTACAAGGGGTAAAGACGGTTTTGTCATCTGGAATAGCAGAGAAGCCTTCTCGGAGTTTGCTCATTTCTTCCTGTCCGGCAAAGGGTAGATCACCCAGCATTATGCAGAAATCTTCATTGTCCGGCAACATTTCAAGACCAATAGCCAGGGAGCTGGATTGTCCTCTCTCAGGGTTTTTGTTTATTGCGATACGGAGCCATTCCGGTTTGTATGACAGAGCATCGTTTACTTCATCGGAAAATACTGCGATTATGGGAGAAAAACCAGCTCCATGCATATTTTTGATTACAGTTTCTATCACTGAGCTTTCACCGAAGGGGAGCAAAAGCTTCTGGACTCCCATCCTTTTTGATAGGCCCGCAGCCAAAAGTATTGCGTTCATCTTACGAGGTTCTTTATTTTGTAAATTTTATCCAACTTTACCGATCCCATTATCATGGCATCATAACCTTTTAGAAGTGGCGGAAGTTTCTCCGATATCTCATCCAGCATCTCATCTGTCAAAAGGTCGCATTTGTTAATAAAAAGTATTCTAAAAGCACTTTCTGGGGAGTTTTTAAGGTACTCGTCCTTGTTTGAGAGCATGGCCGCGCAGTTGACAAATGAAAGATATTCTCCCGTCTGAATAGAAAATTTATTTTTTATGATGTCAAAACGAAAAACATTGGCTGATGAGAGGGTTTCATTGAATATGTCAGCTCCCATAAGTATAAATTGACAATCTGTGTATGAAGGTACGGGAGGTTCCCAATCCTCATAAGCTTTTAATGAAAGACCTCTAGAACCGTCTGCCTCAATTATCGCTCTCCCGACAGAATTTCCTGATATTATCTCAGCGATGTCTTCAGGTGTATAGCCTGAGAGTTTTTCTCCGCTTCTTTCTTTAGTAGCTGTTATCATTCGGGGCAAGGGCTCCATGAGCTCAAATTTTTTAAGCAGTTCATCGGGCTTGGCAATTACTATAAAATGAGATTCATCATCGTGGGGTGGGAAGATTTTTGTGGTGGTGGTGAGAAGAGTAAATGTCTTTTCTGCGGAATATCTTCCTAATGCAAACATTAGAGAAGTTTTGCCTCCGCCTCCTGTAATTGATATTACTCTGTGTTTTAAAATTTTAAGTTTGTCCTCAATAATCTTGATGAAATTTGTATCTTCCAAGAGTTCCACGTCCTTTGTTTATTTAAGCAATAATCATACCAGAGAAAATGGATATCGGAGATACGTTTTTAGGATTGAAGCAAATTTTTTATGAAATTTAACTTTAATTATTAAGCAGATCCTTGATCAGGTATTTTGTCAATTTTTTTGCATCTATACCTTTTTTCACTGTGCCTATGCATGAAGGGCAGCCCTCTCTGCATCCGCACGAATCCAGCTGTTCCAAGCATGCTTTTAGGATCTCTGTGAAGGCAATATAGGCACCTTCTGCCAGACCGACCCCGCCGGGGATAGCATCGGACAGAAAGATAGCGGGTTGTCTGAGCGTGGGTTCGCTGATCGCTGTGTTTACATAAATATCATTGCTGTCACACATGAGGAAAATGGGAGCCAGG
>JAAYEY010000052.1 GCA_012728505.1 Synergistaceae bacterium
CGCTCCGCCATGACTGGCAAGCGTCTTCGTAATCGCCGCTGTAAGCGTCGTCTTACCGTGGTCGATATGGCCTATTGTTCCTATGTTTAGATGCGGCTTGTTTCTTACAAATTTTTCCTTTGCCATTTCTGTCGTGCCTCCCTGTATTTACTTCAGTAATAATGCCCCTAGGGCTGATATTCACATTTTTATCTCACAAACATTAAAAGAGATCCGGGATTCGAGCCGGATCTCTGAAATAAGTAAAGCGGATTATACAATAAGGATTCGGCTTATGCAAGAGTTATAGAGGTTTTAGTTACCTCGTTATAAATAAATTTTATTTTTAAAAAGCTCCTCTTACCTTTGCAATCTACCACGTTATAAACAATAATACAAGCAATATATCTCCGCTTGTCATTGAGAATAAACCACTATAGATCAATTAAAAATCAGTTAAATCTACTGGCTACCAATTGATAATTCTTAATCTTTGATGTATTCTGATTTTGTGTACCTTTGTTATGCAGACACCACAAAATACTGACGTTATGGGGGTGCCGAGACTGGAAGATTTCTCTTATCTGTCAAATGCCAAAGAGATATGGGAGGAGTGGCGTTTCGAACCATGGAAGAATGACTCGGCAGAAGGCCTGAAACGCAGAGTCAGTCTTATTAAAGGAGGTTTTATTGGAGAGATAGCCAGATATTATGTAGATGATTATATAGTATGGAAGTATCTGCCCGGTGATGCCCAAAGAATATTCACAATAGCTCGTCCTGAGACTGACCTTATGACCCAACGATATCTTTTTCTTAGCTCAAAGGGTAAATACTTAACCAAAAAGAAATCCTTTTTGCTGGGTTTTAAAGGATTTATTGAAATTCATATGTACAAACCCGGTGATGATGCTCCCAAAACAATTGAGGATCTCGCATACCTCGTTAACAAAGCAATGGGGCGAACCGTCCGAAATATTCCCTAATATTTTTTTCAGTATCAGGTTAGAAAATAGATAGACAAATATTTTAGGAGGTGTAAAGATATGTTTGCTGGAATGTTCATCGTCTCTATGGTTCTTTTTGTCTTAGGTTACAAATTCTACGGAGATTTTATGGCACGTGTTTTCAATCTGGACAATAAAACCCCGACACCAGCCGAACAACTTAAAGACGGTGTGGATTACTGTCCCGCACATCCCGCAGTGGTCCTTGGACATCACTTCTCATCGATAGCAGGAGCTGGACCAATAGTTGGTCCAATAACAGCAGCATCAATTTTCGGATGGCTGCCTACAATTATGTGGTGCGTGCTCGGTTCTATTTTCCTCGGAGGTCCTCACGACATGGGGTCTCTTGTAGCATCAATGCGCCATGAAGGTAAATCAGTCGGCACTGTGATCGAGCGGTGGATAGGCGAAACGGGTAAAAAACTATTCCTAGGTTTCACTATTCTAACTTTGATCCTAGTAGTTGCAGTATTCCTAGTCCTTACGACTGCAACTTTTGTAACAGACCCTGTTGTAGCTTTTGTCGGCTGTATGTATATCCTCCTTGCTATGATTGCCGGTATGCTTATCTACCGTTTCAATTATAACTTCAAAATTGTGACACTCTTTATGCTTGTAATTATTGCTATATGCTCATTTAAAGGTGGGGATTGGCCGTTCGTAGCAGCAATATTCACACATTCAGCTGATCAGTGGAATATATTCCTTGCAATATACATACTGGCAGCCTCAGTACTTCCTGTATGGCTCTTGTTGCAGCCACGAGACTACCTTGCGTCCTTCTTCCTCTATTTCGCAGTAGCCATCGGAGCTATAGGGATGCTCTTCGGAGGAAGCATGAACAGCGGAGCTATCCCCATGATAGCTGAAAACGTTAAATATTTCGGACTTTCAAAACTCCATCTCTGGCCGATGCTATTCGTTATTGTCGCATGCGGTGCTATTTCCGGTTTCCACTCACTTGTGGGAAGCGGAACAACTTCCAAACAGCTCTGTCATGAAAGGGACGCCCTCCCTGTCGGATATGGTGCAATGCTTCTTGAGGGGCTTGTGGCTGTCATAGCCATCGGGACATTAATGGTCGCCGGCGGGATCCAAAAAGGCGGACCGGTCGGAACATTTGCAGCAGGTTTTGGACAGTTCTGTACTTTAGTCGGCATCGACCCTGTTCTTGGAACCAGGCTTGGAGCAATAGCGATCAACGGATTCTTGCTCACTTCCCTTGACACAGCGACAAGACTTGCCCGTTACCAGATCCAAGAATTCTCCGGCAATAGAATTGGCAAGTACATTGCTACCTTGATAGCGATCGGAATTGCACTAGGACTTGTTTATATCAAAACAACAGATTCTTCTGGCAAAGTCATAGCCGCATGGGCAATGATATGGCCAGTATTCGGTGCTTCCAACCAACTGGTCGCAGCTCTGGCACTTCTTGCTGTGGCGGTTTGGGTCATTCGCGGTCTCAAGAAAAAAGCCACATTCCTTCTCATCCCTTTCTGGTTCATGCTTGCTACAAGCATGACGGGACTTGTGATAGAAATCAAAACTACCATGACCAGCGCCAGCCCCAACTACGCCCTTGCAGCAATTTCTGCTATTTTGCTTGTGTTGGCAGTTCTACTGGTGAGAGAAGGACTTGCAGCTCTTAAGCTCGACAAAGCATAAAACAAAAAAACAGTCTGGCTATTAAAAATAAGAAGAGACCCTTTAAAGGGTCTCTTCTTATTTTGTTTGATATTTAGTTCCGTTACTGATTCTCTTCCTCTGACTCGATGATTGGCCTCAGAATGCGCCTAGCGGGATTTCCAACATAGACCCCGCCTGGACCAAGCTTCTTAATTATTGTTGAACCTGCGCCAATCGTAATATCCCTAAAGAGATGGATATTCGATATCACCACGGAACCCATTCCAAGCAGTACATTCTCATCAACTATGACTCCGTCGGCGATAGAACTTCTCATTCCTATGTGGGAAAAATTTCCTATTTTCGTCCCATATCCTAAGACGGCGGCAGAATTGATAATAACATGTCTTCCGATAACTACCTGAGCATGTATTATCGTTCCCGGAAATATGATCGATCCTTCTCCTATCTGAACTGAGGGATGTAAATATGCAGAAGGGTGAACCAGCAACGGCCAGCGAACTTTGCTGAACCTGCCTTCTATCTCTTGCCTTGTCATGTTATCACCGATTGCAACAAAGGCCTCTGTATCTTCTTTGTCTGGCATATCTGATATAGGACCTTTGATTGGGATACCCTCGAGAGAGCTGCCGCAGAGTTTCTCGTCATCATCAAATATCCCGGCACACTTTCTTCCGCATTCTTTAAGCATTGAAAGAACAACTTTTGACTGACCGCCGGCGCCTATAATATAGAAAGGATTTTTCAGCATTTACAAGTCCTCCTGTACTTAGGGCCTTTTTGACCCTTTTGTTTTTAAACTGTAACAAATCAATCGTATTATTCCATTCTTTGCCTGCTTAAGCAAATAAGATATTCATATAAATGACCAGAGAGAGAGATTAGACCGAGTATGTTTAAAAACTCATTTACAAGTCAAAAAAACGAATTACGTTTTTAACATGGAGTAAAACGAGAGCGAGCACCACACTCGGAGCTCGCTCTCGTTTTGTTTCGGTACTCTTTTAAAATTGCTGTTTGAGTCTAAACTGGCCTAAAAAGCGGGAACGATTCCCTTCGGCACGAGTTCCGTTTCAATATATTTTTTGACTTCTTTGGAGTTTGAAGCCTTGACCAGAGCTTTCACAGCAGGACTGTTTTTGTCCTTCGCCCTTACTACGATTACATTTGCGTAGGGAGAATCCTTGCCCTCAATAACAATCGCATCCTTTGCAGGGATAAGCTTTGCTTCTACGGCAAAATTTGTGTTGATCACAGATGCATCGACGTCCTCAAGCGTTCTGGGAAGCTGAGCCGCTTCTATTTCTCTGAATTTAAGCTTCTTCGGGTTCTCTGTGATGTCTTTCGCTGTGACAAGCTCGCCGGATTTGACCTTTATAAGGCCGTTTTTCTCAAGCAGACGCAGTGCTCTGGAACAGTTTGTAGCGTCATTAGGAATGGCTATTTGGGCTCCGTTTTTAAGTTCACTTAGTTTTTTGATTTTTTTAGAGTAGAGACCGAGAGGTTCTATATGGACTTTGGCAACCCATACAAGGTCCAGTTTCTTTTCTTTATTAGTGTTGTCCAGATAAGGGACATGCTGGAAAAAGTTAGCGTCAAGGCTGCCCTCAGCCAAAGCTGTGTTCGGTGTAACATAGTCAGTGAACTCTTTTATTTTGAGATCATAACCCTCTTTCTTGAGAAGATCCTTAACTATGACAATTATGTCCTTATGGGGAAAAGGCGTTACTCCTATCGTTATAGTCTTTTCTGCTGCGAAAAGTGTTGCCGGGATTATCAGTGAGATTAATATTATTGCTATTAAGAGTTTTTTCATATTAATTGCCTTCCTTTCTTATTGGGGGACAGAGCCCCACAGTTTGACACCGGATAGCATGGCTTCAATCTTCCGGTTCTTTTCATATACGTGCCGTACATATCGCTTTCACTATTATCTATAAGCTCCACCTCCTCAAAAACCACACAAAACTGGTCAGGGTCACAAAAAATTATTTCCACACCGCGGACATTACTTTATTTTTTCATAAACTTTATTACCTATAGACTGGATCAACTGAACAATCAAGATAAGCATAGCAACAGAATAAATCATGACATCAGTTTGGAACCTGTTGTATCCATATTTTATGGCCAGGTCTCCCAGACCGCCACCGCCCACTACCCCAGCCATTGCTGAGTACCCAAGGAGGTTAATTGCGACAACTGCCCAGTTCAAGACTATGGAGGGCATTGCTTCCTTAACCATTACGCCAAATATAATTTGCATATCACTAGCTCCAAATGACTTTGCTGCCTCAATTACCCCAGAGTCGACCTCGAGAAGGCTCCCCTCCATTAGGCGAGCAACAAAGGGGGTCGCGGCGATGGTAAGCGGTACGATAGAAGCAGTACTGCCTATCGAGGTCCCTGCGATTAATCTCGTAAGAGGGATTATTGCTATCATCA
>JAAYEY010000053.1 GCA_012728505.1 Synergistaceae bacterium
CTAGTGGCACATATTATGGCGATTATGGAGGAGGTTTTGAGAGCGAAGAGGCCGCTGCAGGCAGTGCAGAAGACTACGACGATCCTCCAAGACCATCCTGTTAAGTGCTTCTTAAATACGTCGCGTCCAAGGCTTCCGCTTGCTATATGGAGCAGTGCTGATGCAGTTGAAAGCGATGCAGAAACGACAGCCAATGCGAACAGTTGTTGACCGAAAGCCGGGAGGAGTTTATGTACCAAAGTTGGAAGAACTATGTCCGGGTTAGTGATTCCAGACCCAAGTACCAACCTTGATAGGGCGCTTGCAAAATAGGCTCCGCCAACTACAATCGACAGCGCTAGCATAGCCATAGGGGCTGCTTTTCTTGTTTCTTGTAGGCTTTTGAGGGCAAAGTGCCTCTGTATCATCTGGGGCTGAGCCCAAATCCCGACTGAGGTTACAATTGTCAAGAAAATTATATTAAGCCCGGCAGGGCCGCTGCTTAAGGCTAAGAATCCATTGTTGGCGGCTTCTGTTGGAGGTAGAGCTGCCAAGGCATGAAGGCCGGTTATGGGGCCCCCCACTTCTCGAAGCAATGCAAACAAAAGCGCACCGATCCCAAGGATCATCACTAACCCCTGGAAGGCCTCAGTGTAAAGTACCCCCCTAAGTCCTCCCCATACCACGCTTATACCAACCACGGCTACCAATATTGCAAGAGCTGCGGCAGTCGTGACGGGAATTACCCCAGAAATCATTACTGCTGCTCCTTTAAAGACAGCAGAACCGTAAATTATCAGCAGAACTGTTGATACCAACCCCAGAAAAACCTGGAGGCAGGGAGTCTCAAATGCTTTTGAGAGAAACTCCGCTGGAGTTTTAGAATCAAGCTTTCTCTGCCATAGCCTTGTAGGCCATGCAAGGTAACGGTAGACGAACCATGTCCCCAGCCAAACATTCCCTGCTGCAATAAGGAGCATTTGCATGCCGAATATATAACAGAGACCGCCGAATCCAACCAAAGCGACTGCGGAAATGTATGTGGCCACATATGCTAGTGCTTGTACAACCACTCCCACTTTTCCTGGAAGCAGCGCATCTTTACTTTTTGAAAATCTAGCGATAAAGATGAGTAACAGTGCATATCCAATCCATAAAGGTGCGAAAGAAAACATTTATCTCACCGATTTGATTATTTTTAATATAGACCAGGCTGAACTCCATAAGAGCAAGCTACCGGAAATTGTTACACATATATCAGCGTTGAACATTTTTGTCCCCTCCAAAATCATAGAAAAATTCTTTTAAATAAACACTCACCCATTTCGAAAATAAAAAGACCGCCAACTTTGGGGTTGGCGGTCTTTGAAATTCGGTCGCAGTAAATTGACTACGCTAAGTCCGACTTCGCAGAAAACACCATACGCCCTAAAGTACTGTGGCGGTAGGGATAAGAGTAGGCACAGTTGTAAAGATTATTGCACACCGTCAATAGCATTTTCGCGAGCCTCCTTTTGGTTTCAAAGTTAGAATTAGTGATTGGAGGAGATGATACAGGCACTTCAACATGATGTCAAGTACAAATGGTAAAAAGTGTTAGTGGTGTTAATAGGTTGATAGGAATGATAAATTTAAAAATTAGATTCCGCATCGGGGTATTTGAAGCGTTAATGTCCACAAAATCTGAAACTTGAAACAGTACAAGGTAATTCCTGTACCCTCAAGATGGATCACGATAATATGTAAGTGTTGGCGACCCTTCGACACCACAATGTTTCTGCGCTTTACAATCCTGCTGAATTCCACTAGGATTCTTTTAAGATTAGGAGGATGCTATTTGAAATATATTTTCTGCTTGGGACTGACACTTCTAGCTGCTGCATTCTGGGGTACATCGGGTCCGGCAACAAGAATTGTTATGGGCTATGGTGTAACCCCATTGACGATTGCTTTTGTAAGAGCAGCGGGGGCGGCCCTAATTCTTGGTCTATACGGAATGTTCTCCAAAAGAAGGCTTGTCCTCTTTCAGGCTAAGGAACTTTCTCGCCACCTGATGGATGGATTATTCGGAGTAGCTGGTATGTTTTTTTTCAACAGTTTAGGTATGCTTCTGATACCGGTAGGCATGGCGACAGTTCTTTTTTATACCGCTCCATTCTGGGTGATTATAATTGCTCATCTAATGAGGAAAGAACAGATAAACCTACTCCGCTTACTTTGCTTGATACTTGGTTTTGGAGGAGTGCTTCTCACTGTATCGGAAAC
>JAAYEY010000054.1 GCA_012728505.1 Synergistaceae bacterium
ATACACCCAGATGAACTCTGTCTCTCTGATAGCCATCGCTATGTTTATTCTGGCGGGAGGCATCATGGAGAGGGGACGTATCGCCGAGAAGCTTATAGATTTGGTTGACGTTTTTGTTGGCCACATAAGGGGCGGCCTCGGCGTTGTAGGTATTATTTCCTGTGCTATTTTTGGTTCGATCTGCGGTGCAGCTTGCGCAACCCTTTCCTGCATAGGCGCGATAATGTTCCCCCGCTTCAAAGCAGGAGGCTATCCAATGGGTCATGCCTGTGCACTGATGGCCAACGCGTCTCTTCTTGGCCTTTTGATCCCCCCCAATGCTACCTTGATAATCTTTGCTTGGATAAGCGGAATTTCAGTACTTGCTGCTTTCCTTGCGACCATAGGCCCGGGAATAGTAACAATAATCCTTCTTAGCGTTGTCAATCTCTGGATGCTTCGCAATGATAAGAATGTTCTTGTCAAACAAAAACGCTCTGGAAAAGAACGTGCAGATATGTTCATGAAGCGAGGGCGCCTTGCCATACCGGCCCTTTTCATGCCCGTAATGGTGCTTGGCGGAATATATGGCGGAATAATGACAACTACAGAAGCTTCAGCTCTTGCGGTCGTCTACTGTATTCCTATCGGAATTTTTGTCTATAAGGGGCTTAACTGGAAGACACTTTTCGGAATAGTGGTTGAAGGTTCTATAACTACAGGAGTTATTATGATAATGCTCTATTCCGTCTCCATGCTTTCGAGACTCTATATCCTCGAAGATCTTCCCGGAAAAGTTCTTACGCTCTTCTACTCCATTTCGAGCAATCCTTATATAATCATGCTCATGATAAACGTATTCCTTGTACTTATGGGAATGCTTATGGATGATATAAGCGTCGTCGTTCTAACGACACCAATACTACTTCCGATAGTAGCTACCCTTGGTGTTAATCCCGTTCACTATGCAGCAATAGTCGGAGTAAACACGGCGTTGGGATGTATAACTCCTCCCTGCGCGCCGGTCCTTTACTTGTCGGGGAGGGTTGGTGGCGCCTCAATAAACGAGATTATGAAGCCTGCACTGACCTTTATGTTCCTTTGCTGGATACCTGTTCTTGCGGTTACAGCATACATACCAAGGGTCTCCCTCTTCCTGCCCCACATAGTACTTGGGATACCTTGGTAACAGATAGTAAAAAATAAAGATGATAATTGAACATTAAAGAGTGATGATCCCGGCAGTAATCCTGCCGGCATCATCACTCTTTACGTATAAAAACCTTTCTTAATAGTACGCACATATATATAATCTGATATAATCTTTCAGGAAAGAGTTTTAGAAACTTATGAAATGGAAGCGATATCGTGTTTTTTTACAAAGATCTTTTTGCCTCACTCTGTTTTATATTTTTTGGAGCAGCACTGGCCTTTAATAGCGGATATTTCTATTTTGGTGCCATGATGTGTGGATGTTTATCGACAACTGCCCACAGAAAGAAATGGGAAGATCCTCTTTGGGCAAAACTAATGATGGAAGATTTGGAATCAAAGTTCGAATCTATTAGAAGGCGTTATGTACCCAAAAAAGAATTTTCTGACGAAGATGAAATAGGACCACTTACACCCTTAGATGACAAATAAGGCATAAAATCACAGCCATTTGTAATAATTAAAACATCACGCTCTTTCTTTTGGGCGTGATGTTTTTTTGTTATGCCAATCTATTTTATATTCTTTATGATTTCAAGAATGTTTGCTGCGGCACAGGGCCGTGCGAGTTTTTCTGTTCCAGAGAGAATTTCTTCCAAAACCTTTTTATTTTCGAGTATTTCCAAGGCCTCTTTTACCGCGTCTCCGTTGTTTTTTAAGCGCCTCGCTGCTTTGCTGTTGCAGAGAAAATCCATGTTGAGTTGTTCTTGCCCGGGAACAGGTTCCATAAGAAGAAGGGGCATCTTTGAAGAAAGAGCCTCCGAGAGCGATAATCCGCCCGGTTTCATCAGAGCTAGGTCTGATGCAGAGTAGTACTCATGCATGTTGTCCACAAAGGATTTCACCCTCACGTTTTCCATCCCGTCGTATTTTGACGAAAGTTTTTTATATAATGAAGCGTTGTTTCCGCATATAACTACAGTCTGGATATCTTTTTCTTTGACTAAAGAGCTCACTATTGCGGCAACAGGTCCGGCACCGATGCCGCCTCCGGTTACCAGCACTGTAATCTTTGTCTCATCCAGACCGAGATGCTCTCTGGAAATTTCTTTGGAAATTGGAGCGCTGTATTTTTTTGATACTGGTATTCCGGTATTGAAAACATTATGGATGCCATCAGCCTTGTACTGTTCTAGGGCAGACTCGCTTGCTACAAAAGAAGCTGAAAAAAGAGGACTTCTTTGAAATCTGTGAGTGACGAAATCTGTGTTTACGTAGAAAACAGGTATTTTGAGACGATTTCTCTCTGCGAAGATAGAGGCACCGAAGTAATGGGTGAAGACAACTGTTTCTGCCCCCGATTCAGATACGAGCTTTTCTATCTTAGGAAGGTAGAGACGACACAACAACAAATGGATTTTATCGAAGATGGAGGCTTGGAGAGAGGGTTTGTCAGACCCCCAGTAAAACCTGCCCCATATCCAGGGAGCTTGTCTTGCTGTAAGAAGATATCCTTTTGATACAAAGGCGCGCATCCAAAAAGGGAGGACTTCCAGAACATCAAGGCACAATGCCGTATTGCCGCGATTTTCTTCGAGGAACCACTCTCTTAGGTTTTCGGCGGCTGCTTTATGGCCTGTCCCTTCAGAAGCATAAAGAAAAGCAATAGATTTCAAATTTTATCAAGGCCTTTAAAAAGATCCCCAAGAGTGACATTGGGGACTTCGGATCTTTCTTTCTCCTGTTTTATTGCAGCCAGCACAGAATTATGTATCTGGTCTTCAGTATAGCTGTACGGAAAATACAAAGCAGCTGCATCGCCATGGCCGCCCCCCCTTACCTTTCTGCCATCCTTGAGTAAGGTGATAATTTTACCGGCGAGGCCATCGCGGCTTCGAAGCGAAAGAGCCCAATCGCCGCCGATTCTCTTTGTCGATACAGCGGCTACAAGAGGTGGGGTGGGGTCTCTGTCCAATATCATACCGCAGAAATCTGAAACATCTCCGAATTCAAGAAGTCCATCGCCAACGAATGAAAGGTCGTCGCCAGTCCTTTTTATTTTAGTTTTAGCTTGCTCAAACCTTATCTCCTGCCGATCCACAAAATCTTGGGCAGCATTTCGTTCTCCCCGAGTCAGTACGGGCGATGGATCTGAAACCAGTCTCATAAGCACTCCCCAAGGTCCACAGATGGTGACAAGTCCCTGCCAGAGACGGCTGTCGGGTATTTCTCCAAGCCAGAGGTCTCTGTCATTTGTTATGTTTATTAGGCTTTCCATTGAAGCGATGGTTGTGCGTAGGTCTTCATCAAGATTTTGTTTCATAAGCCATCTCCAATAGACCTTAGCAGCGCAGTATCCTGTGTCCACGACAGCCCACTTCCTGTTGCTGTACCTGTCAAAAGTGCTTTTGTGGTGGTCAAAGAGAAAAGGTGCTCCGTCTACAGGAAAAGACCGGTCTATTTCATCAACAGTTTGGTCCCTTTGACAGAAAAGATCGAGGACAATAAGCTTTTGTCCTGAACGGATGGATTCCAGTATAGCGTTGTCAACCTCACCGTAACCCATTAGGGAAACTTTTATCGGAAGACCCATACCTTTGTTTACATGCCAGGCAAGAGCCGCGGAAGCGACTCCATCCAGATCGGTATGACTAATTATGTGAAGTAAATTTCCATCCTGCATTGAGAATTCCTCCCTGTGAAGCCTTACTGTTGCTAATTTTACATCATCTAGGTCCTAAAAGAAATTAAAATAGCTTTATTGCGGCCTATTTTAAGTGAGGTTATAATTAAAATAAAGCTTTAACAGGACAAAATCCCAGAGGGAG
>JAAYEY010000055.1 GCA_012728505.1 Synergistaceae bacterium
AAACAGTTTAGCTTTGTTTTCCAATCTCTGGATTATCTGTCGGGTGAATACTCCTGTTCCTGCACCGAGTTCCACTATGGAACTCACTTCACACCAATTTATATTGCTTAATATTGATTCGGTAAGGTATGAAGAACTGGGGACTATGCTGCCTATGGTTCTGGGGCATTGAACAAATTTTTTTGTAAATAACATTTTTTCTTTAATGCTCTCGTTTTTTATAAAATCCATATTCATAATGCGGCTTTGCCCCTTCTTAGTCCGCCAGTCAAATACGCATCGCATATCAGCAGAACTTAATAGTATTATAGATCGCAACAGGTTTATTGCATCTACGTAGAAATACTAGGAGAATATAGAGCTTACTTCTTTTTCTTTTTTACCGAATAGCCGAAAGTGCCTAGCTGCCGGCCAAGGGCAAAGTATCTTCCGTGACTTGTTGCGACTAGACCAGCTTTTTCGAGATGCAGAACTCCTTTTGAGTCAAGCAGTTTTTCATCCGCGTTAATGGCTAATATTTTTGATAGAAACATATCGTGAGAGCCAAGTTGTAAAATCCTATCCACTCTGCATTCAATATTTATTGGGCTTTCAACGATGAGAGGTGCGCTTATTTGTGTTGAAGCAGCTGCTGTTATCGAGCTAAGATCGAATTTATTAATATCACGTCCGGATTTCACACCGCAATAGTCTGCTGTCCATATGAGCGATTCTGTAGTGAGATTTATAACGAATTCTCCTGATTTCTTAATCAGCTCATAAGAGTAACGTTCAGGTCTTACTGATATATATGTCATAGCAGGGTCGGAACATACGATCCCGGTCCATGCAACCGTTATGACATTCGGTTTCTCGATGGTGCCGCATGAAACCATCACCGGCGGTATCGGATAAAGCATGGTCCCTGGTTTCCAAATAACTTTCCCCAATTTTTATCCTCCTTTATGCTGCAAAAGGTTATTTAGCTCAGATCAGTATAGCTTGGGCTAATCGTATACCTTTATAGATTAACATAAAGCAGCCTCTTTTGCTGTGCTTATCAGCTAAAAAAATGTACAATATAACGCAGGAGCGTGACAGAATGAAACTTGGAAAAGGGCGTTTGTTTGAAAGTGGCATTGCTTTACCGATATTTTTGTTTTTGCTTTGGTGGGCCGGTTCGAACGCAGGATGGTGGAATCCTTTTCTTCTTCCCTCACCCGGAAGAGTCTTTGATTCGTTTATTCTCTCGATTCAGAGCGGGGAGCTTCAGATACATGTGTGGGCCAGTCTTGACCGAATCATAAGGGGATTTGGCCTCTCATCGCTGCTTGCACTATCTCTTGCACTTCTCTGTTCCTGGTTTCCGTCTTTATTTGTACAGCTTGAGCCAACACTTGAATTTTTGAGACACATACCTCCTATGTCTGTGATACCTATGCTTATACTTTGGTTTGGAATAGGAGAGGCACCTAAAATAATCTTAATTATTCTTGCGACATTTTTCCCTGTATTCCTGAACACGCTTCAGGGAATAAGGGACTGTGACCAAAAACTCATAGAGGTTTCCAAGGTCTTCGGATACAAGAAATGGCATCAATTCAAGTATATTATTTTGCCTTCGGCAGTTCCATCTATCCTTACGGGACTAAGACTTGGGCTTGGATACAGCTGGCGTTCACTTGTAGCTGCAGAACTTGTTGCAGCTTCTTCCGGTCTGGGTTATATGATACTCGATGCTGAACAGCTTTCACGTTCTGATGTAGTTTTGATGGGGATATTTGTAATTGGGGCACTGGGCGCTTTTCTTGACTATGGATTCCTCTGGGGCATTAAACGTTATTTGAAAAGAGGCATAGAGGTATGAGCTGGCTCAGATTAGAAAACCTTAAGAAATCTTATGATTTAGAAGACATGAAGGTCGAAGCCCTTGGGGGCATAGATCTTGAAATAGAAGAAGGCGGTTTTATTGTTATAGTTGGAAGAAGCGGTTCAGGCAAAACAACGCTTCTGAGGATACTGGCAGGACTTGAACAAGAGACAGAAGGTCGTATAGTTTTTAAGGGACGTGTCTGCGACAAGGAAAATCCTCTTCCCGTCGGAATGGTCTTCCAGGAACCACGCCTTCTGCCATGGCTTTCTGTAGAAAACAACCTTCTGTTTCCTTTTTTGCCTGGAGGAGAAGCCCCAAAACTTCATTCAAAGGCTCTTAGTCTATTAAATATGCTTGGGCTGGAAGGGTATCAAAACGCAATGCCAAATCAGCTTTCAGGAGGGATGGCACAGCGTGTTGCACTTGGCAGGGCTCTTTCCTGCGACCCGGAAATCGTCCTTTTGGATGAACCACTCGGTGCACTCGATTATTTCACGAGAAGGGCCCTTCAAAGAGAGTTAGCAAGTATATACATGAAAGGTGGCAAGACCTTTCTTATGGTCACACATGACGTAGGAGAGGCGCTTCGCCTGGGGACCCGGGTTCTGGTTCTAAAAAACGGCATGATAGATGCCAACATATCTGTTCCGTTTGAATATCCAAGAGTAAGAAACTGCAATCAGTTCCAGTCACTGCTTGATGATGTCCT
>JAAYEY010000056.1 GCA_012728505.1 Synergistaceae bacterium
GAGTTACATCCTGTTCCTCCGCAGACGAGTACGTGGCTTCTAAAAGTTGCCATATCTTTAAGCCTCCTATTCAGGTCTTCCGATGACTTTTTCCCCGACGACGTTGCCGTTTACGAGGTGGTCAGCGATGATGCGAGGAACGTCTTCGGGCTTTAAGTTACCGTATGTTACTCGTGGTTCGCCCGGACGAACTATATCCATAAGTGGCTCATTCTGGCACATACCGATGCAGCCGGTCGTCTCAACTGAAACGTCCTTGAGTCCGCGCTTTGCGATTTCTTCCATGGCGGCTTCCATTATCTTTCTTCCGCCTGCAGCAATCCCACACGTTCCAAGTCCGATTATGACTCTGAATTTGCCTTCCTTGCGTGCGGAAGTTTCAGATATGGATTTTTCTCTAAGCTTTTTAAGTTCTTCCAAATTTTTGATTTTAGGCATATTCTGTCACCCCCCGCTCTATTCGTATTTTGAAAGTATTCCGGGAACTAAGTCTTTGGTGAGACGACCGTAAGTTTCCTCGTCTACTGTGATACATGGCGCAAGACCACATGCTCCGATACAAGCGAC
Source organism: Synergistaceae bacterium (assembly GCA_012728505.1). Lineage (GTDB taxonomy): Bacteria > Synergistota > Synergistia > Synergistales > Synergistaceae > Caenicola. The sequence goes on from JAAYEY010000056.1 coordinate 568, forward strand.
AGGCTCAATGGTGAACTTGAGATCAGAAGTTGTGACTTCGTCCTTTTTTAGTTTTAGTTCTGAAATGACCCTTTCGAGAATACCAAGACTTCCCCGAACGTGGCATGCCGTGCCGCGGCAGACTCTAATTATGTGACGTCCGCGTGGCTTGAGATGGAACTGCGCATAAAATGTGGCTACCCCATATAACTCTGCAAGTGCAACCTTGGTTTCCTTTGAAATGGTAACCATGGCTTCATCAGGCAGATAGCCAAATGCATGCTGCACACTCTGGAGAATGGGAATAATGCCGCCTTTCTTTCCCTTCCATGGAGCGACGATATCTTTCGTCACCTGTGCAACATCTTTTGTTGCTGTGGACATTTCGTTTCCCCCTTTAAGCGTTTATAACGCACGCATAACGAACAAGTAAAAGATGTTCTATAACGCGCACAAACATCCCTGCGGACAGCTCCACAGGGAAAAAACCCAAAAAATTGACTTTAAGTTGCGGAATAAGCTCTCCCATCCATGTTCCCCAATAACAATTATCGGACAAGTTTGCGAAATGATACACAATCTATAGGCAGAAGTGTATCAGCAAATTATGCAAATTACAAGCTAAAAACCTTGCGAGAAAGTGAAAAAAACAAGGAATAATTAAGATAAAGACTTCTGCCTTTATAAACTAAAGATTTCGAAAAAAATAGTGGATAGAAAAAGGCAAAAGCAATCATTTCCAAGTAGAAACAATAATATATATGTATACTGAAATTTATTTTAAAAATCAAAAGACATTGTTACAATGTTTAATATTTAAATATTGGTTACTTTTACTCAGTTTATAAAGTAATTTTATACAAGTAAAAATACTTAAATCTAGGCAAAACTTACGTTTTTTATTGGTTGCCCTTGCTATGCTCTATTAGGAGTATATAATTTTTTGGTGCGTTTGCGTTTTTTTTCTCAAACACCTCAAATCAGCAGATGACATTCTTGCATTTTTACATTTTGCATTGCTGTTATGCCCCTGATTTTTCGCGGGGAGTTAAGGATAAAGTGTTATAGACTTTCCTGGCTGGAGGGCTCGGGAAGAACATAAGGAGGGTGCATTTTATGGTAGAGAAAACATTAGAAAAGTCCTGGGAACAGTTGAATCAGCTTTTGGAAAGCTACCGGTGTACGAAAGGCAGCATGATACCGGTATTGCAGCAGGCTCAGGAAATATTTGGATATCTCCCAAAAGATGTCCTGATCAAAATTAGCAAGGAGCTTGATGTAGCCATAAGCCAGGTTTTTGGTGTTGTAACCTTTTACTCCCAGTTTCATCTTGAACCCCGAGGCAAGAACATAATCAGGTCATGCCAGGGGACGGCATGTCATGTCCGTGGTGCTAAGGCAGTCCTTGATGCTATCAGGGAGAGGCTTGGACTTAAGGATGGGCAGATAACAACTCCGGATAATGAGTTCACGATTGAGACAGTCGCATGTATTGGAGCTTGTGGATTGGCCCCCTGTCTTATGATCAACGATGATACGCACGGAAGACTAACCGCTGAATCGGTTGCCCCCATGATCGATAAGTACTACAACAATAAAAAGTAAGAAAGGCCGGCGATAATAATGGCAATAAAAAGCCTTGAAGATCTAAGAAAGATAAAAAACGAATCACAGCTTCAGACAAAAGCCCGCAAGAATAATGATACCCAAGTGATTGTAGGAATGGGAACATGCGGAATAGCAGCAGGCGCTCGTGAAGTAATGGCCGCCGTCCTTGAGGAACTTTCAAAACGCGGTCTTAACAACGTAGCTGTACTACAGACGGGATGCATAGGAATGTGCCAGAAGGAACCCCTTTTGGATATTGTCCGCCCCGGTGAGGACAGAGTCACTTACGGCCCGGTTTATCCAGCGGATGTTCCTCGCATAATCGCTGATCACCTAGTAAACGGAATTATAGTTGAGGATCTTGTCGTGGCTAAGATCCCCAATAAAGAATAGGATCTGGGGGAGGAATTTACAATGGCTCTTGTAAGAGCTCACATACTTATCTGTACAGGTACAGGCTGCACCGCATCCGGTGCTAAAGACGTACTTGCTAAATTTGAACAGGAACTAAAAGCTAAAAAACTCTGGGATGAAGTGAGTGTTGTTGAAACAGGATGTCACGGATTCTGCGAAGCCGGACCTCTTGTCATCATTTACCCGGAGGGCACCTTCTATACTCGCGTAAAAGTTGAAGATGTAGCTGAAATAGTAGATGAACATATTCTCAAAGGTAGAGTGGTATCTCGCCTGCTCTTCAAGGAACCCATGACATCACAAAAGGTTCCAAACTACAGCGACATAGCTTTCTATAAGAAGCAGCATCGTCTGGTTCTGGGTAACTGCGGACATATTAACCCCGACTCAATTGAAGAATACATTGGTGCTGAGGGATACGAAGGTCTTGCAAAAGCAGTACTTACAATGACCCCTGAACAGGTAGTGGAAGAGATGAAGAAGACCGGCCTTCGCGGACGCGGTGGCGGCGGATTCCCAACAGGTATGAAGTGGATGTTCTGCGCAAAATCTCCCGGTCCGAAAAAATATGTAATATGCAACGCTGACGAAGGAGACCCGGGCGCGTTTATGGACCGCTCCCTTCTTGAAGGTGATCCTCACGCAATCCTTGAAGGAATGGCTATCTGCGCCTACGCAATAGGAGCTGACGAAGGCTATATATACTGTCGTGCTGAATACCCTCTTGCTATCAAACGCCTGAAACAGGCTATAACCCAAGCTGAAGAGGCAGGATTGCTCGGGAAGAATATTTTTGGCAAAGACTTTAGTTTCACACTGCATATAAAAGAAGGAGCAGGCGCCTTTGTATGTGGAGAAGAGACGGCTCTCATGGCATCCATAGAGGGTGGCCGCGGTATGCCTCGCCCCCGTCCCCCTTTCCCAGCAGTTAAGGGACTTTGGGACAAACCTACAAATATCAATAACGTTGAGACTTTTGCCAACGTCCCCTATATATTCAGGGTAGGGGCCGAGGAATATGCAAAGCTCGGCACTGAGAAGTCAAAGGGGACCAAGGTATTCGCACTTACAGGAAAAATAAACAACACTGGGCTTGCAGAAGTTCCGATGGGGATCAGCATGCGTGAGATTATATTTGATATTGGCGGCGGGATTATGGACGGCAAAAAATTCAAGGCTGTCCAAATAGGCGGACCTTCGGGCGGATGCATACCTGAACAACTGCTTGATACGCCGGTCGATTATGATTCGCTTATTGCAGCAGGCGCCATGATGGGATCCGGCGGACTCGTAGTAATGGATGAAGGAACCTGTATGGTAGACGTTGCGAAGTTCTTCCTTAACTTCACTCAGTCGGAGTCATGCGGTAAATGTACTCCCTGCCGCGAAGGAACCAAGCGTATGCTTGAGATGCTGATTGATATAACAGAAGGAAGAGGAAAAGAGGGCGACATAGAGAAGCTGGAAAGACTGGCCAAATCGATAAAGGCCGGAGCTCTTTGTGCTCTTGGTCAGACCGCTCCAAACCCAGTACTTTCGACGCTCCGTTATTTCAGAGATGAATATGAGGCTCACATTTACGAAAAAAGATGTCCTGCAAATGTATGCACAGCGTTTATCGGCTACAAAATTACTGATAAATGTGTGGGCTGCGGTCTTTGTAAAACGGTCTGTCCGGTCGACGCTATCTCCGGCGAGCCTAAAGGAAAACACACGATAGATCCGGAGAAATGCATAAAATGTGGAGCCTGTATGGTTAAATGCCCGTTCAAGGCAATTATCCGCGGTTGATTCTGGTTGAGAGGAGAGACATTTAGATGGAACTGGTTAAAGTAACAATAGATAATAAAACAGTATCCGTACCGAGCGACTATACAGTAATTGAAGCCGCTCAGATTGCCGGCATACATATCCCCCAGCTTTGCTACCATCCAGAACTTACCAAGGAAGGTGCATGCAGAGTTTGTGTTGTTGAAATAGAAGGAGCCCGTGGACTTGGAGCTGCCTGTGTTTACCCTGTAAATGACGGGATGGTAGTTCATACAAACACCCCCCTAGTTAGAGAGACAAGAAAGACAGTTGTTGAACTTCTTCTCGCGAACCACCCGCAGGAATGCCTTATATGCCAGAAGAACAACAACTGCGAACTTCAGACGATAGCAGCCGACCTGGGTATCAGAGAAATACCATACACAGGAGAGAAACGGAATGCTAAAAAAGACGAATCTAATCCAAGCATTGTTCGCGATCCCAACAAGTGTATCCTCTGTGGCAGATGTATCAGAGCATGCCAAGAACACCAGGGACTGGATGTTTACGCTTTCGTCAACAGAGGGTTTAAAACCTTGGTAGAGCCAGCTTTCAGCTATGATTTGGGCGAAGTCACCTGTACCTACTGCGGCCAATGTGTTGCAGTATGCCCGACAGCCGCAATCTGCGAAAAAGATGACACAGAACAGGTCTTTGATGCGCTTGGAGATCCCAATAAGTATGTCATCGTACAAACAGCTCCTGCTACCCGTGTGGCGCTTGGAGAAGCGCTGGGGCTTCCTGCCGGAGAAATAGTGACCGGTAAAATGGTGGCAGCTCTCAGAAGGCTTGGATTCGACAAAGTGTTCGATACTGACTTCAGCGCTGACCTCACTATAATGGAAGAGGGATATGAGTTCCTCGACAGAGTTGTAAACGGCGGAACACTTCCGATGATTACATCCTGCTCACCGGGCTGGATCAACTTTATCGAAATGAAATACCCCGACCTTCTCCCACACCTTTCAACGGCAAAATCGCCCCAGGCTATGTTCGGTGCCCTTACAAAGACCTATTGGCCTGAAACACAGGGTATCCCGTTGGAGAAGATCTACAGTGTATCTGTAATGCCCTGTACTGCTAAGAAGGCAGAGCGTGTACGACCTCAGCTCCAGAGCAACCCGGGCATTCCCGATGTAGATGCAGTTATCACAACAAGAGAACTTGGAAGAATGATAAAGAACGCCGGAATCGACTTCAAAAACCTGCCTGAGGAAAAATATGACAGCCCACTTGGTGTTTCTACCGGAGCGGCGGTCATATTTGGAGTCACAGGTGGAGTAATGGAAGCGGCGCTTCGTACAATTTACGCTGTTCTCAATGAAGGCAAGGACATCCCCGGAATCAATTTTATGCCTGCCCGTGGTATGGAAGGTATAAAAGAAGCCACCGTTGATGTACCGATAAACGGTAATAACGTTACCGTAAAGCTTGCAGTCGCTCACACTCTTAAGAATGCAAGGACACTTATGGACAAAATCCGTGCAGGAGAGGCTGATTATCACTTTATTGAAATAATGGCCTGCCCGGGAGGTTGTATCGGCGGCGGCGGACAGCCCCAGCCTGTGAATGCAGAGGTCCGGGCGGCAAGAACGGCGGCAGTTTATAGAGTGGATGAAGATAAGACCATTCGCCAGTCGCATAAGAACCCAGATATCATTGCTCTTTACGATAACTGGCTTGGCAAACCCCTCGGAGAAAAGTCACACCATTTACTCCATACTCACTACAAAGAACAGCCAAGGGAAGTATAAAACTACACGCTAAAAATAATAAGGGAGAGGGGGTCGGATGACCCCCTCTCCCTTATTAACAGTCAATGGCGACGTTCCCTAGACGTATTATTTTGAAGAGAGCACAGGCAAATGGAAATATTGGAGGACACCTTAAGTATGGTTCGCTGACCCCCTGTGTTAAAGGATTAAATGCAGGGCAATTTGAGATAAAATATCGAAAACTGTCTGTATAATGGTACATACAAAAACAGGAGGCTTTTAGATGGAGGATAAATTTGTTGTAAAAGATGCCAAGGAAGAATCACATTTTCTGGCGGGAGATCTCTGTTCCCTCGCTGAAATACTTCACCCTAAAAAAGAAAACCTCCCCTTCTCAGGTTTTTCATTGTCCCATGCGGAAGTGCTTCCAAACGGACGAACTATTCCGCATCGATTGACAAAATCTTCCGAGGTGTACTGGGTAATCAAGGGAAGAGGCACTCTTTTTATAAACGAGACCGCAGTTGAACTAAAAAAAGGAAGAACTGTGCTGGTCCCCCCTTCAGCAGAACAATATGTTGTAAACAACGGAGATGAAACACTCGAATTTTTATGTATTGTCTCACCACCTTGGGATCCCTCAGATGAGTATTTCCTCTAATAATTTGGAATTTATACCGAGGCGCGCTAAAGGCAGAGAAGTTAGAATAGAGTATATGATATGAAAAGAAAGATCATAGGTTTTTTATAAACCTCCAAATAGTAGGAGTTGTGTATTGTTGGATAAAACCGAAAAACAAAAAATATATTTGATTCGGCATGCTAAGCCAGAGCTTCCCCATAATGGCAAGCTTTACTACGGTTCTACAGACTACCCGCTTTCTAAAGAGGGTATGTTGAAGGCAAGAGAATTATCAGACGCTTTAAAAGACGTAGAAGCAGGGGCTGTATTCTCGAGCGACTTAAAAAGGGCGATAGACACCGCTGAGATATCCCTTTCGGGCAGGTTATGCGATATAAAGCAGATCAAGGGACTTCGTGAGATACACCTGGGAGAGTGGGAGGGCAAGAGTTTCGACGAGGTCAGGTCCACTTGGAATGAGTTATATGAAAAAAGAGGAACCTCATTTGATTCCGTCGCACCCCCCGGTGGGGAAAGCTTCAAAGACCTGCAGAAGAGGACGGTCCCGGTCTTCGAAGAGATACTTAAAAACAATCCCAGCGGCGACATACTCGTCTTTGCTCACGGAGCTGCAATCTGGACTCTCATGTGTAATTATTTTGGATTCAAGCTCAATGACATATTTTTCTACCCAATGGACTTCTGCGGCATCCATTTAATAGAACGTGCCGGCGAATTCATGAAACTGAAAAAATATAACTGGAGCTCTAACCTTTCCTGAGGGCTAAAGGGCTCACGTAAGCCGTCTTTGAAAACAGAAAACGCAACTGATTTTTGAATTGATTGGAGGAATCGATATGAAAAAACAAAGAGGAGGTTTCTTATCCGGATTTGTTGTCATCCTGGTGATAATTCTTCTTGTTGGGACAGGCTTTCTTGCTGTTGAAACTATCCGGGACAGAAACATCACCAAAGCCGAATCACTGCTTCGTTCAGAGGACTATTCCCAAGCTGCCGAGTTTTTTGTCAAGGCCCAAAAATTCAGTTTGAGAGACGATGCTAGGGTTATCAGAGGTCTTGCCGAGTGTAGCCTTGGTATGGAAGATTACGACTCAGCCGTCCGGTATTATGAAAAACTTGTAAAGATTGAACCTGATAACGTTGACGCCAGATATAAACTGGGTCTCCTCTATATAAGGGCTAAGGATTACGGTGCCGCGGAAAAAGAAATTGATGCTCTCCGTTCCATAGGAACCAACAGGGCTATTTTGGGTGCAGACTCACTCTCTGAAAACCTAACTTCAGGCAAGATGAAGGGTTTTTTGAGGGATTTACTGAAAAAAGTTGCGCCTGGACTGCCTGTAATTCCCGGTATTACAGAGGACGGGTCCATCAGACCTGACGCTGAGGATTTGGACGAAAATGATTCAGACTCAGATCAGGAAGATGATAACAAGACCGAGAGAAAACTGGACATAGAGGTTGTTGTTCCTGAGCAATGAGTCTATTTGAAAAAACGGCGAAGCTCTTTTCCTGTATTTTACTTTTGATCTTTATGACAGGAAGCGCTTCTGCTGACGATTTTAAGGTCATTAATACAGAAAAAAGCACCCAGCACACCTCGGTCTTCGTCATGCCGGTCTATATTGTGTTGCCTGAAGGCTGCACTTTTGACAAGACACAGGCAGGGTGCGTAGATAAAGCGAAAAAAGTCTCATTAGAAGCGTCTGTCATACGTCTGCCATACACTGTTCTCTTGGAAGAGTTCAACGAGGCGACCCTCCGGCAGGACGATATGGAGCTTAAGATGAAAAATGAATTTCTCTGGAACGGTACACCCGTAATGCTTATGAAGATATTTCAGAAAACATCTTCCACCCTCGTAGGTAAGTGGACTCTCATAATAGACAGAGGCAAGGAATGTTGGATGATAAACGGCATTTATCCCGCCAAAGACCAGAAACGGTCTGAAGCCGTTCTAAAAACGATAAAAAGTGCATTCTGGGAAAGAGAAAAAGACCTTTCTCCCATTGGAATATCGCTTGGCAATGTTGATGTAGGAAAAACTTCCCTCAAACTGGCCGGCTTGCTTGATGGTGCCGTGGTATATACCAAAGATGGCTTACTGCCGACAAAAAAAGATGACGGTTCGCTATTTGTAGTCTCGCGCCTTTCGAACACCTTTGTAACACCAGACAAACAGCTTGGTTTTGCAAAGGAGAAGATGCGGATGATAGAAAAATGTGAAAAAATAGAAATTATCTCTGAAAAAGAGGTAAAGATAGATGGGCTTAGTGGAGTCGAGATAGTTGGTTATACTTCAGGTGATCAAAAGAAGCTTGTATTTCAGACGATTCTCTTTGACGGTAAGAACTGCCATGTCATGGTAGGTATAGCAAAATCGGGTATCCCTGAAAACATGAGCCTTTTTCACAGTGTAACTGAAACCTTCAAGTCTGCTCGATAGCACAGGAGATATAAGGAGGGAAAAAAGAGAGATGAAAAGGTATGTGAGGATAACAGCTCTTTTTATAATTTTTTCGATTGTTCCCATTCCTTTAGCAAATGCATATCCCTACCCGTCGCCGTACCCTCACCATAGTTACCAGAACTACAGCAGCAGCCATACTGGTGTCTATGTGGATACCATAGGCTTGGCAGTGCTTCTGGCAACTTTAGCTGCAGGGAACGGTAATAACCAAGCAGAGGCGGCACAACAGCAGGCTGCATATGAGCAGAAAGTAAGAAATATCAAAGAGCGTGCGAGAGAAAGCTCAAAAAAAGAAATGGATCACACCCAAGACCTTATCTTTGAAAGAGGCGTGCCCGGTGCAGTAGAGCTGATAACAAGGTCATGGGAGAGCGAAGGAAAAAAAACCTTTCTTGATGACAGGAATGGAGTAAGTGTCCTAAAGGTGAGCGGTTTTGAAGAAAATATAAGGCTTGAATACACGATACGCCAGGAAAGCAAAAAAATATCTGTTAGGGTGACCGCGCCGGACTACTCTGTTTCGGAGGAATCCAGCACTTACTATAAGGAGCCTCTGCCAGTATCTTCGTCACGAAAACACATCGGCCTTGAGTTCGAGGAGATGTCGAGAGATCCCCAGGGCAGGCTTCTGATAAAAGATGTTGCAAAGGGAACCGCTGCATTCTATTCCGGTGTCATACCGGGCGACGCCCTTGTAAAGATAGATGTTTATGATACTAAGGACTTTGACCTTGGACGCCTTAGCTCATATCTTGAAAACAGAGCTACATTAAAAGCCTTAGTTAAGATCACGGTGTCTCAAAAAGGTTCGCTGAAAGTTGTTGACATCCAGCTTTAATGTCCATAGATGACAAAGGTATCTTGCCGGTGCATAATTAGGACATATTTGTGTGGCTGAAACGTTATCAAATTCCAATTGCAAAAGGGGGAAATTGATTTGGCGATTAAAGATTTTAAAGTCGAAAAATGGCTGAACCCACGAGACGCTTGTTGCAGTTACAACCTTGGTGCAAGCTGTGTCAAAGCTATTTCGCTAGACGAACTTGTTGAGCTTAGCGGAGAAAACAAAGAAGAGCTCACAAAGTATTTCTTTGAGACACATCTTCACTATGGAGCCTTCTTTGGATTGCCCCGTCTTCTTGCAGCAGTAGCAGGAACATACAAGAATATCATGCCGGAAATGGTCCTAACGTTCCACGGAGGTACCGGTGCAAATTCTGCTGTTTTAACAGGAATGCTTGAAAAAGGAGACAATGTTGTTGCGATTGTTCCCAACTATCAGCAACACTATTCTATTCCGGAGGCGCTAGGGATTGAAGTTCGCTTTCTACATCTTGAAAAGAGCGATGGTTATAAAGTCGACACGAAAAAACTGGACCGTATTGTAGACAGCAAAACAAAACTTATAACTTTGTCCAATCCGAACAACCCTACCGGCTCATACATGGATGCAGACGAACTGAAAGAAATTATTACAATTGCTGAGAAAAACGGCTCATACATCCTTTGTGACGAAATATATAGAGGTCTTTCGGATGAATATATGCCCTCAGTCGCAGATCTCTATGAAAAAGGGATATCAACGAGTAGCATGTCCAAGATCTATTCGATGGCCGGAACTAGGGTTGGATGGGCTGTTGTAAAGGAAAAAAAGGCATACGACGTCTTAGAAAACAGGAGATCTTACGACTCCATCTGCAACGGAGTCTTTGACGAGCTAATTGCGGCCATTGCACTTGAAAACAATGACAAAATGCTTGAAAGGGCGCGCAATATAGTCAGGCCCAACAAAAAGATAGTAGATGAGTGGATCAAAAAGGAACCAGCTCTTTCGATCTACGGTGAGAGCTTTACCACCACAGTGCTTGTTCACTATGATTATGATATTGATGAAGTGACACTATGCACCGATATTTATGAAAAGACTGGAATCTTGCTTTGCCACGGCGACTGTTTTGAAGAGAAAAAATGTTTCAGGCTTGGCTATGGTTTTGGGGACAGCAAGTTACTGGAAGAGGGACTCAAAAAGCTTAGTGAATATTTTGCATCATTAAAATTATAAAAAATGATCTCCTTGTTTTTGACGGGGAAATGCATAAACTATCCTCCGCATGAACAGATTGTCATAACGTAAAAACATGAGTAACGAGGCGTAATAATATAACATTTCCGTTTCGAAAAGTGTTGCGTTAAGACAATGGTACGTGATAGACTACCTCTTGCGTTGCGGACTCGTAGCTCAGTTGGATAGAGCGACGGCCTCCTAAGCCGTAGGTCGCCGGTTCAACTCCGGCCGAGCCCGCCATTAAATCGGTAATAGCTTCGATTTTACAGGCCCCCTAAGGAAAACTCAGGGGCCTGTATCGTTTTACATCCAGCGATTATAGGATCAAAGTTGTATTTTTCTCCATGATGTTGGTCGTACCCAGCAAGTTATATCTGCTGGTAAAGTTGGCCTGTATACTGCGCTGTCTGAAAGACATAAATACCGACTGTTAATGTGTTTTTTAGTGACGGTTGAATGATATTTGTACTGGATGGTGTAATATTATTACAAGGTAAATAAAACAAATAGCATGGATAATTAAGGCATTTAAGACTCTTTTAATCTTATAATATAATGAGGTGTAAATAAATTTTGAGAAAAAACAACAAGGTCGTTTTATCAGGTTTGTTTATAGCGCTTGGTATCATCATACCTTTTTTTGCCGGACACGCTTTCGGGATTAGAGGAACGGTTTTTTTGCCTATGCATATCCCCGTGCTTTTGTGCGGTTTGATGTGCGGTCCTAAATATGGTCTGCTTTGCGGTGTGCTTACCCCCCTCCTCTCAAGCCTCATAACGGGCATGCCTCCAACCTTCCCGATGCTGCCGGTCCTTATTTGCGAATTGTCTCTTTATGGAATGATAAGCGGTTGGGCCTACAGAGTAAGAGGATATTCCATTTATTTAGCACTGTTTTTTGCTATTTTAGCAGGAAGGATAACCAACGGGATAATTTTAGCTGCTCTTTTGAGTTTTGACACCAGTCGCCTGGTTCTCCTCTCTTCAGTCTATTCAGTTCTGAAAGGACTTCCCGGTGTAGTAATACAGTTTACGTTAGTACCAATATTAGTAAAATATCTTGAAGGTAAGATGTCTAAAGAGGAACAGTGTTGATGGTTAAGGATGAGCTGACCGTCCCAAACGATGTCATTCAAAGGGCACGTAGTATTATCGCTGCAGGCGAGGCCGGCTGTATCCTGATAAAGGATGGCCATATAACAGATATCGAGAAAGGGAGAGGGCTCTCCCCCTTGATGGGTCTGTACAGGAAAAAGGGCAACAAGCTGGAGGGTGCATTTGTAGTAGATAAAGTTGTGGGAAAGGCTGCCGCGATGCTATGCGTTTGCGCGGGAGCGAAAGGTGTTTTTGCGGAGCTTATCAGTCTGCCGGCGGCGGAGTATTTAAAGGACAGAAGAATACCACGAAGCTGGGCCGAGCTTTCAGTCAACATAAAAAACAGGCAGGGAGACGGTATCTGTCCTATGGAATCTTCAGTCCTTGATGAAGAAGATCCGCAGGCTGGGCTTAAGAAAATATGCGATACGCTTGAGAAGATCAAGAAATTAGAAACCATAAAAGAACTTTAAACGATAATATGTTCATATGTGGTTTGTACTGATGCAAAATATCTGATGATTTGCTATTTTTTATACATGTATGTTTGAAATTCCCACATGGTGTGGATTGGTATTTTTATAATCTCAAGAAAGGTGTGAACGTTAATGAAGAAGTTGATAAAAAACAATGTTTCATGGGTAGGCAAGGTTGACTGGGAGCTTCTCAAGTTCCACGGGGATGACTATTCGACCCACAAAGGCTCGACGTACAATTCTTATCTCATCGAGGAAGAAAAGACGGTCCTGATCGATACTGTGTGGATGCCGTTCGCAGATGAATTTGTGGAAAACCTGCAAAAGGAGATAGACCTCGACAAGATAGACTATGTCATTGCCAACCATGGAGAGGTCGACCACAGTGGAGCTCTTCCGGCGCTGATGAAGCACATACCCAACAAGCCGATATACTGCACAGCCAACGCTGTAAAGTCGCTGAAAGGACAGTATCATCAGGACTGGGATTTCCATGTTGTAAAGACAGGGGACAAACTGGATATCGGAAACGGCAAGGAGTTGGTCTTTGTCGAAATGCCGATGCTCCACTGGCCGGACAGCATGGCCACGTATCTTACAAAGGACAATATTCTTTTTAGCAACGACGCATTTGGTCAGCACTATGCTACCGAAAAACTCTTCAATGATCTGGTGGATCAGTGCGAACTCGACAATGAGTGCATAAAATATTATGCTAATATACTCGCCCCTTTTAGCCAAATGCTGAAGAGGAAACTTGCTGAGATCATTTCTTTCGGACTGCCGATCGACATGATAGCTACAAGTCACGGAGTTATCTGGAGACAAAACCCCATGCAGATAGTCGAAAAATATTCTAAATGGGCAGAGAACTATCAGGAAAACCAGATCTCGATCATATATGAAACTATGTGGAACGGTACGAAACAGCTTGCAGAGAAGATCGCAGAGGGAATCGCCATTGCAGACAAAGATGTGACAGTCAAACTCTTCAACCTTGCGAAGAAGGATGCTAATGACATTATCACAGAGGTCTTCAAATCTAAGACGGTGGTTATGGGTTCACCCACTGTTGGTAACGGCGTTCTTCATTCAGTTGCGGGATTCGCGCACCTCATGAAGGGACTAAAATTCAAGAATAAAAAGGCTGCGGCATTTGGTTGTTACGGATGGAGCGGAGAGGGTAATAAAGTAATTTCTGAGTCTATGAAGGACGCAGGTTTTGAACTGATAGACGAAGACGGACTCAAAAACCTTTGGAATCCAAACGAAAGTGCTAAAGAAGAAGCGGTCAAATTTGGGATGAAAATAGCAAAAGCCTAAAAGCATAATAAAAATGATACAACTTTCTCACCGTCTTTCCCGCATGATCCTGAGCGGGAAACCAGTGACTTAAAGATTTAAAGACGCTCGATTTCCGATCTCGAAACGCGCTTGAAATAAGTGAGAGTGTTGAGTAAACAACAAGATAAAGGGGGAAAAAATATGAGTATGTTTTGTTTTCAATGTCAAGAAGCAGCAATGAATAAAGGGTGCACAGTAAAAGGTGTTTGCGGCAAAGTTGAAGAGGTGGCGAAGCTCCAGGATCTTCTCATCTATTCTTTAAAAGGTATTTCCGAGTTGGTAGTTAAGGGCAAGATAAACGCAGCTGAAATATCCGAGGTAAATCATGAAGTTCTGAGAAGCCTCTTTATTACGATAACCAACTCTAATTACGACCCGGAGGCTATACAAAAACAGATAACGAAGATGATGTCCTTAAGAGATGGCCTCAAAGCAAAAGTTGGAGTCAGCGGTCTTCATGATGCTGCGACATTTAAAGCTGAGACCAAAGAGGCCATGTTAGAAAAGGCAGCTTCTGTAGGAGTACTTGCTACAGAGAACGAGGACGTGCGTTCCCTGAGAGAGCTGGTAGTGTACGGACTAAAGGGTATCGCTGCCTATGTAGATCACGCGCTCAATCTGGGCAAGGAAGATGTCTCCATAAACACATTCATTTACGAGGCGCTAGCAGCGACGTTGGATGACAGCCTTGGTGCTGATGATCTCGTAGCTCTTACCCTCAAAACAGGTGAATACGGAGTCAAGGGCATGGCCCTGCTTGATGGAGCCAATACATCAAAGTATGGCAACCCCGAGATCACCGAGGTTAACCTCGGTGTAAGGAAAAACCCGGCGATACTTATCTCCGGACATGATCTCACTGACCTTGAGCAGCTCCTTGAACAGACAAAAGGAACCGGCGTCGATGTCTACACCCATGGTGAAATGTTGCCGGCTCACTACTATCCCGCATTTAAGAAGTACGATAACTTTGCAGGAAACTACGGTGGTTCATGGTGGAGGCAGGTTGGGGAATTTGAAACTTTCCACGGTCCTATCCTCTTCACTACAAACTGCATAGTCCCGCCGAAGAGCGAAGAAGTTGAAAAGCGCATATTTACTACAGGCTCTTCCGGATTCCCCGGATGCCCTCACATAGTTCCTGATGCCAATGGCAAAAAAGATTTCTCAGCGATCATCGAAATGGCTAAAAAGCTTCCTGCTCCTGAGGAAATTGAAACAGGGACCATCGTTGGTGGATTCGCCCATAATCAGGTCATAGCTCTCGCCGATAAGGTTGTTGATGCGGTCAAATCGGGCGCCATTAAGAAATTCTTTGTAATGGCAGGCTGCGATGGACGGATGAAATCCAGAGATTACTACACGGAGTTTGCAAACAAACTCCCGAAGGATACTGTAATCCTGACAGCAGGATGTGCAAAGTACCGCTACAACAAGCTCAACCTTGGTGATATCGGAGGCATTCCTAGAGTTCTTGATGCTGGGCAGTGCAACGACTCCTACTCACTTGTTGTCATAGCGCTCAAACTTAAGGAAGCTTTTGGCCTTGACGACATCAATAAACTTCCCATCGCATACAACATAGCTTGGTATGAACAGAAGGCCGTAATAGTCCTGCTGGCTCTTCTCTACCTGGGAGTAAAAAACATTCATCTCGGGCCCACTCTCCCTGCATTCCTTTCGCCCAACGTGGCGAAGGTCCTTGTCGAGAAGTTTGGCATAGCAGGTATCGGCAAAGTCGATGATGATATAGCCATGTTCATGGCATAAGCTTAAAACCATATTTTGAGTCGAAGCGTGTGGTGCTTTTTTGCATCACACGCTTTTTTATGAGCAGAAAAGTCGGCTATATTCTCAAAATTCTGCAATTTGCTCGCAGTTGTACGTTGATTGGATAAGCATGTATAATAATTCACGTATTCTTATAAAATGCAGGCGTTCAGCCTGTGACAATAAATCTAGGGAGGTTGTTTCTTAAATGGAACAGATTCGTACACTCGATGCTCTGCTCGAGTATGCAAAAAAAGTAGGACCCAAGAAGATCAGCGTTGCATGTGCTGAAGACGCCGATGTTATGGAAGCGGTAGAGAACGCGCGCAAAGCAGGTGTCGCAAATGCATTTCTCGTCGGTAATGCAGACAAGATTAAAGAAGTCGCAGACAAGCTTGGTATTGACCTAGCGAACTACGATGTAGTTGATGAAAAAGGTGGAGAAGCCGCTACAGCTCTTAAGGCTGTTGAACTCGTATCTAGCGGACAGGCCCAGATAGTCATGAAAGGCATGATCGCGACTGCCAACTTCCTCAGAGGTATACTTAACAAGGAAAAAGGTCTCCGTTCAGGTAAGACTCTTTCCCACGTTTACATCCATCAAATAAAGGGTTACGACAGGATTTTCTTTATTTCCGACCCAGCATTCAATATGTATCCTGATCTCAAGATCAAGATTGACATAGTCAAGAACGTAGTCGAGCTTGCCCACGCTTTTGGAGTAAGCTGCCCCAAGGTAGCCGCGCTGGCAGCAGTAGAAGTAGTTAATGTTGACATGCCTCCGACTGTAGATGCAGCCCTACTCACACTGATGAACCGCCGAGGCCAGATTAAGGGATGCCTGATCGACGGACCTCTTGCGCTTGATAATGCAGTATCACCGGAATCTGCTGCACACAAGGGTATTAAATCAGATGTAGCCGGATATGCCGATATTCTTCACGTGCCTAACATCGAGTCCGGAAATATGCTTGCAAAGGCTATAGTTTACTTCGCAGATAGCAAAACGGCAGGTATCGTTCTCGGAGCTGCTGCACCTGTGGTATTGACAAGCCGCGCCGATTCAGCTGAAACAAAGCTTCTTTCGATCGCATCAGCTGTTGCTCTTGCAGCGCACCAAGGAAAATAAAAAACTCAAGATTTAAAAAATACTATAAAGAGGGCGGATATCCGCCCTCTTTATAATTTAAAGACAGGACCAGGATAATGATCAAGATCTCGGAATACGCCAACATAAGCGAGTATACGCTTCCCGGAACCTTCGGAGATAAGGAGGTAAGAGTCTCTTCTTCCTCTCCAAAGTCTCCTATAGGGGTAAATGTTGTTCTGCTGCACGGAGTTCACAGCAGTGCCAACATGGGGTATCACAACAAGTTCCGTTTTCTTGCCGAGACCCTCTCCGACAGAGGGTTTACTCCTTGGCTGGTAGAGACGAGCCGAAAGATAAGAAACAGGCAGGATTTTCCAAATGACGTCCAACAGTGGATAAGAAAAGCTTTTTCAGGTAAAACCTTCGCTCAGGAACGAGAAGACGTTTTTAACGCTATATGCGAAATAAGATCGGAATCGCCAATATGCCCGATATGGCTATGGGGTTTTTCTCTTGGAGGGATTATTGCTCTTTCCGCAGCGGCTGAGATGATAAACTGCATCGATAGGGACGACTTTCCCGTCTTAGAGAGAGTAATCATCAGCGGGACGGGGCTTATGGCCTACAAAGATGTGGAAGAACGGATGATGTCTCTTCCCATTCTCTCTACTCTCCGTTCAGAACTACCCTCAGACATGCTGTCTCACGTGAGGGTAAAGGGCCTTATATCATTCAGAGGCAGCTGTGATGAAATATTTTCTGAGGAGAGCTGTCTAGGAGTGCTGAGAGAGATAAACATGCCAGAGACGTCGAAACATTTTTTCACTATAGAGGGATCGGATCATTCTTTTCGCAGCAGAAACGGAAAGGCCGACCCCAACATAATGAAAGAGATGGTCGATCATATAACCAGAACATGGACTTAGCTCTGTGGTAAAATGGCCAGACTGAGCCTAAAGGTCATGGGGGTCTTCCATGGATTGTATTACAGAGGCAAATAATTGTTATTTAAATCACACAAAACAAGAGAAACAAGGTGTTTTTAAAAACTTTTTTGGTCTGAAGATCGGAGGAGTTTATGTTTTATGTCTCATGCTTTTCTTTTTCCTTCTCACTCCAGCTAACTTGTACGCAGGAGAGATAGATTATCAGTCCCTTCAAGAAGATCCTCTAGAAACTGCACACAGAAAACTTGCCTCATCCGGTGAAATAGAATGGGACGAGGAGGAAATGGTCAGCGGAGGTGCACCTCTTCTCATAAGTGATATGAAGTGGCCTTTGAGATCAGGAGAATTGTCGAGCCTCTTCAACAGAACAAGGTCAAAGGGCAGGAGAAAACATCTTGGCATAGACATAGTTGCTCCAAAAGGCTCTCCGGTATATGCTGTTTTAGACGGGATAGTTGAGGTTGTTTCCAACGGAGGAAAGGGTTTTAGAGGCTATGGCAGAGTTGTAATTATCAACCACTCCGACGAGCTCTGGACAGTTTATTCCCACTGTTCTACAATGGGCGTCAAGGTAGGGCAGACCGTGAAACAGGGAGATGTCGTAGCGACAGTTGGAAGTTCCGGACGGGCAACTACCAACCACCTTCATTTTGAAGTGCGCAATGCAAAGGGTACGGCGCTTGACCCGATGAAATACCTTCCCGAATACGGTGCTGTAACTATAAAACTTTTCAGAAGATAGGTCTCCTCTGCAGAAATCCAGGAAAACATTTGGTCTTTATAGCCCGCAGCATACTCCCGGCAGAGTCTTGCTATAATAGAAATGTATGCGGACTGTAACGTGCAACGGTAAAAATTTGGAGGCGGTTGACGAAAAACTATGAGAAGAAAAATGTATTCATTAAAACCCATAGTTTATCTAGTAGCTGCGGCCGTTGCAGTGGTACTTATCATGTTTTTATCCCGGGTAAATATCGATTCCGGCATTCAATTCCCTGTAAAGGCCCAAAGAGAATCATACCGTTTAGGCACAATTGTAAGGATCACCCTATATGGATATGACAGAGAAAAACTTGATAAGGCTCTTACCCAGGCGATGGATGAGATAGAAAGGCTTGAGAACCTTTTTTCCGTTAACATTGCTTTGTCTGATGTTTCGTTAGTGAACAGAGCATCAGGAGATTATCCGGTAAAAGTTTCAGAAGAGACAGGCTTTCTTATAGAAAAAGCACTTGCGTGGTCAGAGCAGACAGA
>JAAYEY010000057.1 GCA_012728505.1 Synergistaceae bacterium
CTTCTGGACAGAGGAAGAGTATAACAACCGTCTCGTCCCGATTATGAAGGACAACTTCAAAAGAGTTTGGGATTATTCTCAGGAGCATAACGTCAAAATGCGTCGTGCAGCATTCCTTGTTGCCATCAAACGCGTTGCCGATGGTCTGAAGATGAAGGGATTCTTCCTCTAAGCTTTAGATTGCCACCAAATAAGTAAAAGACATTCAAGGCCGCTCCTTATAACAGGGAGCGGCCTTTAGTTATTATTAGGCATTTGAATGTTCAAAACGTGGGTTACATGCGGGGCAATTTTTAAGAAATATCAAAGGTCTCCTCGAGAGCCATGATGAATTTCACCAATGTTTCGTTCACCGGCACCTTAATACCGTGCTTTTTGGCCAGACTGCACACAGTTCCACCAAAAGCTTCAACCTCCGTTTTTCTCCTTGCTTCAACGTCTTGCAGCATAGAAGTCTTACCTGTAGGAGTAAGTTTGCCAAGAATTTCCAGACAATTGTCGATATCGCTCTGCTCAAGAGGTATGTTTTCAGCTCTTGAGACCGCAACGGCCTCTTGCATTGCCTCTGCAGCCAGTTCCCTTACCCTTTTAGAACTCTTGATGGCTCCGTATGGACATCTAAGTACAGCGGTAACCTGGTTGGCTCCAACATTCAGCATAAATTTCAGCCACAGATTACGAACCATATTCTCGGGAATGTCATATTTGATACCTGTCTTTTTGAAAAATTCTTCGACAAGCAATACTTTTTCCGAATACATCCCTTTAATATTTACAGCTTCACCAAAGGGCACCAGTCCAAGGCTGCCATATTCTGTCGAACCTCCTATTCGTGTTGCGTCTGTTCTCGTTACGAAGGAATAGAGAACCTTATCAATTCCATATATTTTGCCTATTTCTTTTTCGCTAGATACGCCATTGAGCAGAGAGAGGATTATAGTGTTTTTACCAACGTGGTTGCCGACCTCTTTGATTGCCTGAGGAAGGTGGTTATTTTTAACAGCGAAAATCAAGAGATCCGCCGGTGATATCTTTTCTTCTGGCTTATAGACAGGGAATTTATAAGTTTTGCCGTTTACCGTAACACCTTTGTCACGATATCTTTCAGCTCTTTCTCCTGAAGCGATGACCCTGATCTTATCCATAGGGAAAGACTCTGATATCTTTGCAAGATTTGCGCTTCCGATAGCCCCAAGTCCGATCAGCGATATTGTTTCTATACTTTTCATGCCATAAACTCCCCATTCCGATATTTTTAAACTTAATAGATGTGCTTGGTAGACTATTTTATTATATCATTCAGGTTTTTATTGCAAAAAATGCCGGTGCATCATTTGTTGAATGAGCTCCGGCACAGTAGATTAGCGATAAACTAAAGTTATAGGTCAGATAATTTCTTTTGCGACTTCTGCTTTATTAAACCAGTCTTTGCCTTCTACAAGCCTGGTGACCAGCATTGCAGAACAAGTGTCACCTGTTGCGTTTACCATAGTTGCAGCTGGGTCGACCAGGAAACCTATTGTGGCTATTATGGGGAATGCTTCAGGAGGGAATCCGTATAGGCTGACGATCAACATTTCTCCTACCAGACCGCCACCGGGGATGCCTGAAAGGACTACACCCGAAAGCACTGCTACAGCGACAGCTGTCGCCAACGTTCCCACTCCTGTAAAGGGTATGTGGAAAATACCGAAGAGGAATGCTATCTTTAAGATTCCGCTGAGGCAGGAGCCTTCCATGTGAGCAGTTGCTCCGATAGGCAATACAATTTCAGCGATATCCTTAGGTATACCTATATTGCGGGCAGCTGTGAGGTTAACAGGGAGAGTGGCTGTACTGCTTTGTGTTCCTAAAGCCGTAATAGAGGGTGTAATCATGTTTTTCCAGAATACCCCTGTACCTTTGCCCTGTGTTGCGATCCATGAATATATTGTAAAAGCAACAAAGAAATATCCGAAAGTTGCTACGTGGTAGATGACCATTGCACGAAGATATGCGCCCAAAAGGTTGGGTCCGTAGTCTCCCACCAAAGCAGCAAAATATGCGCCAAGTCCTATCGGAGCATAGTACATGAGATATTTGACCATTTGCAGCATTGCATCGGCAAATACAGCTATACCCCGTCCGACAGACTTTCCTCTTTCTCCGAGAGTCTGGAGACAGAATCCAAAGAATATAGTAAAAATGATAAGAGGGAGCATCGCACGCCTTGAGAGCAGTAAAGAAAAATCTTCCACTGTAAAGGCTTTGACTATCTGGTCCGCTGTGCTGAAAGCTTGTATATCTCCTGCAGCCTGCAGCTGGATAGTTGTTCCGGCTGCGGGAGGAAAGATTGTAACTGTAATAAGCATTAGGATAGCTGCTACAGCTCCTGTGACTAGAAAGACCAGTACCAGATATTTCATAACCTTGCCCAGCCGTTCCATAGAGGACATATTGGCGACAGCGCTACAAATCGTTGAGAAGACCAAAGGTACGACTACCATAAACATTGCATTGATAAAGACATCTCCAAGAGGTTTAAAGATCAGCGCGTCTTCTCCCATTACGGCCCCGACTATGCAGCCGATCACAATTCCTGTGAGAAGTATGATAGGGAACCTGTAGGCTTTCCAGAGACTGTTTGATTCTGATGCCATGAGAACCTCTCCTTCCATTTCTGTTAAATCAGAACTTATTAAAAGTGTTGAACGCACAAACTCTTGTTGGGTAAATCAAACGTATATTTAAGTTGATAGGACTTGAATTGGCAAGCCCTCTATAGACAATAACGAAATAAATATAAACAAAGTTATGTGCTAAAAAAACTTTTTAGTGAAAAAATCCTGTATTGAAGACACTGCGATCAATTGCACATAATTATACACTTTTTCCTTCAATTTGCTACATCTTATTTGAATTTTAATCTGTGCTATTAGTGAAGGCTTCTATAAGGATATTTATCGTATCTCAGAAAGGTCTGGGGACGCCATGCAGGACTATCAGAAGAGATGTTTAAGAAACAAAAAAAGCGCCCCGGAATATCCAGGACGCTTATATCATCAATGGTGCCGGGGACGAGAATCGAACTCGTATGGGTCACCCCACACGCCCCTCAAACGTGCGTGTCTACCATTTCCACCACCCCGGCACTTGGGACTTAGAAATTATACGTAGCATATCCTCTTTAGTCAAGTCTCACTTTGAAAAGGAGGGAGGGCTCATTCTTCCCTGTATCAGCAAAAGAAAATTCGGAGGCGCAATAAAGCGACTCCGAATCTTCTTTTATTAATTTTTTTATTTGTATTCGCGACGTTCCTTGATACGAGCTGCTTTTCCGCTAAGTTTGCGCAGATAGTAAAGCTTGGCTCTGCGAACCTTTCCTTTGCGAGCAATCTCTACTCTTTCAACGCTCGGGCAATGAACTGGGAATATTCTTTCTACTCCTATACCTGAGGACATCTTTCTTACGATAAAGTTCTCGCGCAGTCCGCCATGCTGACGTGCGATAACGACGCCTTCAAAGATCTGTATACGTTCACGGGTGCCTTCCTTGACTTTTACGTGGACTTTTACTGTGTCGCCGGGACGAAACTCTAAAAGACTCTCATCTTCTTTTGTAAATTGTTTCTCAATAAGTGCTATTCTTGGATCGATCATGAGGTTTTCCCTCCTTATCTTGGTTTGTATTTAATTATTTCTAAACTCTTTAATTGGCTTGTGTTGTTCTTCAGCTTAAAATCTTGTTTTCATCTCCAGCCGAAGAATCTGTCAAGTGTAATACCGACCGCACTCCTTACAGAAAGATGGTTCCAAGTGTCAAGGCCTCCGGCAATTGGTGTCATTACAGAGTCTGCATCATTAATAACATCCTGGTGCAGTCCCCACCCCGTCCCGAATATGAAGACAGGAGAAAGGTCTTCTTCAAGTATCTTGCGTTTTAGCGATAGCCAGTGGACAGCCCCTTCAACTGATTTTGCGGTTGTTGCTATTTTGAAAGGTTCTGTCTTCTCTCGATCTCCGACCCATTTTAATGCTCTGTTCACCGAAGCGAATATCTTGAGAGTACTAAAAGCCTCGCTTCTGTCGGGATTATAAGAAGCTCCCCAACCTTCAGTCCAGTGAGTAACGATTCTTTTAGCCATTTCTCTCTGCTGTTGCAATGGTGTTACCAAAAGATATTTTTTGATACCGTATGTCCGGCACACCCTTGCTATGTCATGAAGGTCCATTCCAGTTATAGCTGTTGAGGATTTTTCGCCTCTCTTGTCAAGTACAGGATAGTGGACTTCCATCACATAAGCACCTTTGGAAAGCCATGGCATTATTCCGGCTCTTCCAACGATATCGGGTCTTCTTTTGAGAGTTCTCTCGACAGCTTGTCTTCTGCGCCATTTTTCAATGGCTTTCTGATTGCCGCTGAGAAGTATCTCCGGAACTTTAAGTCCGTTCCATTCAGAAGGCCGAGTGTAATGAGGAGTGTCTAACATCCCGCTGTAAAAAGAATCTTCCCTGACAGCTTCCGATTTGCCTACGACTCCGGGAATGAGTCTTGAAATAGCATCTACTATTGCCATTGCAGGCATTTCTCCGCCGGTAAGTACAAAATCACCTATTGAAATTTCAAGGTCCACATTCTTTTGAACGAATCTTTCATCGATACCTTCGTAATGGCCGCACAGGATGATCAAATGTTCTTTTCTTGAAAGGTCTTCGACCAGTTCCTGATGTAGCCTCGTTCCCTGGGGAGAAGGATAAACAAGGAAGGATTCTCCGTTTGTCCTCAGGCTCTCCAGAGCCTTTTGGAGCGGCTCAGCCATAAGAACCATTCCGCCGCTTCCGTATGAGTAATCATCGATCTGTCTGTAACTGCCTTCCGCGAAGTCTCTGATGTAGAGAACCTCGACCTCAAGCCTGCCCTTTGCGATCCCTCGTCCGAGCACGCTAGCGTTCAGATAGTTTTTCATCAGATCAGGGAAGGCCGTAAGTATGGTTATTTTCATATCAGACCTATAGACCCTCCGGCAGAGTTACAAGCATTACACCGTTTTGCGTGTCGACCTTGACGATGGTTTCCCCAAGAGC
>JAAYEY010000058.1 GCA_012728505.1 Synergistaceae bacterium
GCCATTGCTATCGGTTCTCCCTCGAACCCTTTCATGTTACTTCCGTCAAATGTAAATGTAACTTCCTTGCCGTGACGGAAATCAAGTATCGGGTGCTTCTGTATCAGTTCCATGCCCTTTCTCCCTCCTTGTGCTTGTTAACACTTTAGATATAAAGTCTTGAAATATAAAGATATTTGCGCTTCCCTAAAGACAGGGATTATAAATAATTACTCTTAATTTGCAGACCCAGTCTGTCAGGAATAATACTTTTGCATACTGCAAACAAATAGAATGAACATTAATATAATACATGGAAAATTATTACATGAAAAACGATGATTACTCTTATTTACTATCGAAACTATCGATATATATTGTGCATTTTTTCTCAATTGTTCACGTTTTTTTAATAGCTTTGCAACCATAAGTTTTTTGATCAGAGTTTTGTTCTCTTTTGTTCATCTTAAAAATGCCATCGACTCTCACGTTTTTGAGTAAAAGTAGCCTTGTTGTATGGATATGTATTACAAGCTGTCTGTGAGAGGCTTGTTTTTTGGCAATGTTTTAAAAAGAAGAATATGGACAGATTTTGATATATCGAAATATAAGTTATTTTAATTAAAATAATTTTGCAGGTGCGAAAAGGAGAACATTTTGTTCTTACGTCTCTTGGGTAAGCTCTGTCATCTTTATCTGCTGAATCTTTTCTTCAAAACCAAAAACTGAGGCATCTATTTGATTTATTACATAATCTATCTGATCCATGTGGGAAAAGTGATATTTTTCCGGCAGTCTATTTGCAAACCTCTTTACCTTAAGAAGCGCTTGCAAATAATTCCTCTCGGTTTTACGCATAATCTCCGCAGTGGCCATTGCATCTGGAGAGACATGCTCAGCAAAAAGTGCTGCTATGGCAATGTTGGGTTCTGTATCCAGTTCATCACTCCATATGTCTGCAAGTATTTTGCGGACGTTTTTTCTGAATTTCTGGTCCTTTATCTCGTTAAGCATTCCCCTGATAGTCCTGAGAAGCTCTTCTATCTCCTCAATTACTTTTTTGTAGCGGCGTGTTGGTAGGGAGAAATCTGCTATCATTTTAGCCTCAACTTCAATGGTTATCTCCTGCTTAAGCAGTCTCCCTACAGCGGGCTGAAGAATTATCTTTGCCTCTTCGCACGGCATATCGAGAGTTTCGAGATAGAGAAGGCCTGTATCATAATCGTGGTGTTCACATTTGCTTCTCGGAATGTATGTCACGTAGCCGGGGTTGAAAAAGCCTTTTCTGCCTGCCCTGCCCGCCATCTGCAGAAATTCATTCTTTGTCAGCGGACCATCAAAAAACTTTGCCATCTGACCGAAAACAACAGTCTGAGCCGGCAAGTTGACACCCAAAGAAAGAGCGTCAGTACCGACGACAACATCGAGAATCCTTTCTCTAAAAGCCATTTCTACAAGTAGTTTTTCCTTGGGCAAGAAAGAACCTACGTAGATGCCGACACCTCTAAGCATAACTTCCGGCACATAAGTTACACCAAGTATCTCTGCTATTTTCCTTAGTCTGGCTCTCTGGTCACTGTTTATCTTCTGACGATACTTAGATATCTGTGCAGCCAACCACTCCGCGCCTTTTTTTGAAAAAACAAAGACCAGCGCATCGTGTATCTTTGAAAATCGTACACCCTTCTTACGAAAGATAAGATCTGTCACCCTTTTGTCTGTCACAAAGAGAACGAAATCCCGCTGGGTCGTTTCTCTAAGATAGTTGCTTATCACATCAGGATTTCCGAATGTAGCTGACATCACAAGAAGATCGCTATCAAAGGACGTAGACCGCAATCCGTCTATGTAAGCTCTTGTCCTGTCAGGATCGTTAAAGATAAAATGAAATTCGTCTACTATTATCTTTTGCCCGGGAATATTGGCATATTTGAGGGTGTATATCTCTTGTGTGCAGCAGAGGACCTTAGCTCCGGCATTTTTTTTGAAGTCACCAGTCTCAAGACCTACGTCAAATCCCATAGACCTCAATTCCATATAGCGCTCATTTGAGAGAGCTTTTATTGGAGCGGTAAAAATCACTCTCCCCGAGGGCTCAGTGGGCAGACCGGATGCGTCCATAAGTCCTGCCCAGACATATGCCACCCATGTTTTGCCGCTGCCTGTAGGAGCTGACAGGATTGCGCTTTTACTGCCTATTGCTTCGATTGCCTCATTCTGCCAGCTATAAAACATTTATCCGCACAATCTAATCTTGAGTATCAGCAATGTTCTTTCCGTATTACCCATTTTTTGTATCTCTTCGCTTACTTTTTCGGCTCCCATATGCAGATAAAACTCCTCTACGTTTGGATCCGTTATAATGTTTAATTCTTCAGCTCCTACTGTCTCTGCCGTTTGACAGGCATGAAGAAACAGCTCTCCTCCTATACCGGTGCCAATATGCTCGAGAACCACCCACAAATGTTTGATCCACCATTTGGAATCATCCGAGAGTTCTATTGAATAAAAACCTATTATCTCTCCGGTATCTTCGTTCCTCGCAAGATAGGTAGGATTGTTTTCAACAAATTCGTATGTGATAGTCGAGAGCTCATCAAACTGACTCATCATCTCTGCCGGGTATTCCCAGTATTCCTTCGAACGCCAAGCAATATCGGAGAGAAGCTCAGCTTCCTCCGGTTCGGCAGGACGTATTCGAACCTCTCCATCCAGCATTTATATATCCTTCTCCTTTTTTGATTCAGGACATTTTCAAACGTCTTTTAAATAATTCTGCAATCCAACTTAGACGCCTAAACAGGTATCTTTAGATGAGGTACACGGGTAAATCTTTAATCAGATTCTACCATATAGAGCAAACAACCGGACCTTACTAACGGGCCTCTTTTTTATAAATATCCGTCCATAGTTTACTTAACAGTTTCTGATATTTTTCTTATAGTGTATCGGAGCAGTTCAGGTAGAACATCAAGCGAATATCCGAGCCTCAGTCTCTCGGTTTTTTTATGCGCGTCTTCTCCGCTTGGCCCCAGGTTGATGACGGGCAAGCCCAAACATTGCATATCTTCAATTGGAATGCTGTATATTTGTCCCCATCCCGGCATGTTTTTTTCCAGCACATTTGTCTCCTCGGGTTCTGTTCTCGCTCCGACGTAGCTCAGATCGCAAAGCCCCGCAAAAAGCTCCAACTCCTTCATCTCTATTCCGTATTTTTCCACCAGATGATCTTTTACGCTGCGTACAGCAGCAACAGTCTGAATGTCCCGACTATCTTCAGTAAAGTCGGTTCGGAAGGGCAGCCATGGCGGTAAGAAAAAACATATAGCGTAGGGACCTTCAATTTGTGCCATGTCAGCGATCTTGTCTACAATTGCCAAACCTCTATTTCTCATATCTCCCGGAGGCAGGCTCTCTATGTATACAGAAAGCTCTTCATCAAAGTTCTCAGCAAAGTTACTGCACGCTATCTCTTTTATTTCGTCCAGCGTATAAATTTTGCCTCGGGGAACATAGAAGCTTTTGCCTTGGTAACCAATTGCGACAAGGCTCATGCAGGAATCTGTCAATTGAGCAAGGGTTTGATCGAGAGCATATTCTGCAATAACTTTCATGTGGGCCATGACATCAGCCGGCGTATAGGTTGTAGTAAAAGCGTTGAAATAAGCATAAGCTCTGTCAGGTACAGTAACACTGTAACTTTTTTTGATTACTGACATATCAAGGCATATCCATGAAGGCTCGCATTTCCCATTCAGCGGATCCGCAAGATGGGGGTTGCCCTCAGCGTAGGACACGATTCGTGAGACGGCCAGAGCTGATGAAAACCCAGTATAGTAGTTACCAACATGAGAAGCACAGCCCCTGACATAGAAGCCCGGCATAATCTTCCCGAGCGTACCCAGAAATACTGCCGGCCCGCTTTCGCCTGAATAACCTGCTTCTCCGGGTTCTGTGTTTATAACTGTAAGAAAATCGGTGCCAGACTCTTTCATTTTACGGAGCACCGGCAGGACTCCTCTCATACCTGCAGACGCATTCTCTTCGTCCCCGACAAATGCGGCGACTATGTTTACGTCAAACAGCTCTCTGTCAGCTGCAAATTCTTCGATAATGTCGAGTTCAATAGCCAATCCGCACTTCATATCCATTGTTCCGCGCCCATATATTACATCTTCATTATCTCTGTTAAGCAGTTCTGTTATTTTCTTTACGTCGAAGGCAATCTTAGCCATCTCTCCATAAACACTTACGCCAACTACGTCATAATGTCCTATAAGAAGAATGGTCCTCTCCGTGGGCACGGAAGCGTTCACACGCACTACCAATGAACCAAGCTTTTCACATGAACCCTCGAGCGGTGTTTCGATCCATATCAGGTGGTCTCTTCTATCTATAAAGTATTGAAGTTTCTCAAGTCTTTCTTTGATCCAGATTCCCGGCATGCTCTCACTGTCACTCTCTGTGACACTGGGGATAGACACAAGCTCTTCTATCATTTTTAATAAACGTTCTCTCCTGATCAAAAAAACCGCCTCCATGGATAAATTGAAAATTCACAATATTGACAGATACTCTTGACATAATTCAAGGTTGCCTTGAGACTCTCTCCATCTTTAAACAGATAATAAGGAGTGTAGCTGACAAGATGACCAAACCTTTTATCAAACCAATAATAACCCCGGAGGAAGCAGCCGGCAAGGTAAAAGAAGGCACGACAGTAATGCTCGGCGGATTCAATTACGGCGGAGTGCCTTATACTATTATCGATGCACTGCATGACCAGGGGACAAAAAATATCAGGGTAATTAGCGTGGATGCAAGCCACTGCAATCCTAAAGTCCCGGAACCTGTAGGAGTAGCAAGACTTATCGTCAACAAACAGGTCAGCTCCATGGTCATATCTCACATGGGACTCAACGCAGTGGCACAGGAGATGTTCTCTAAAGGTGAGATAGACATCGAACTCAATCCAATGGGGACCCTAGTCGAAAGAATAAGGACCGGAGGTGCCGGGCTCGGCGGGTTCCTTACTCCTACAGGAGTAAACACTGCTTATGAGAAAAATAGGCAAACTATCGAAATTGATGGAAAAAAATTTATCCTCGAGCGTCCTCTGAGGGCTGACATTGCTTTTATCAGAGCGTATAAGGCTGATGAAGCAGGCAACCTGATCTATTACGGGACAGGAAGAAATTTCAACCCTATTATGGCAACAGCCGCAGATATAGTCATCGCAGAAGTTGACGAGATAGTACCAATCGGAGAGATCGATCCTAACAACGTAGTAACTCCGGGAATCTTTATAGACGCACTCGTAATAAAGGGAGGGAACGCCTATGCTGCCAGAACTTAAAGAAAAAGAAGCCCGTGAAAGGATAGCTAAAAAAATAGCCGCTGACCTCGAAGACGGAGCCCTTGTAAATCTGGGGATAGGAATACCTCAGCTCATTCCTAATTTTATGCCAGAAGGTGTCAATATATACCTTCAGACAGAAAACGGAACCATTTTCGCAGGTCCGGCAGTAGATCCCAATGATTTGAGAGTAATTGATGCAGGAGGAGCACCAATATCTGTCTTGCCCGGGGGGGCCTTCGTATCCTCTGATGTGAGCTTCGGTATCCTTCGTGGAGGACATATTGATGTAACTGTCCTTGGCGCCCTTCAGGTAGACGCAGAAGGCTGTCTCGCGAACTGGACTATCCCAAATGTCCGTACTCCGGGTATGGGTGGAGCAATGGACATAGTTGCTGGAGCAAAAAAGGTCTACATTGCGACGCGACATTTTGAGAAAAACGGAGGCTCTAAGCTTCTCGAAAAGTGCACACTGCCGCTAACAGGGTGCGGTGTCGTAGATGTAATCGTAACCGAGTACTGCCTCATAAGGAACATAAACGGCAAAATGGTATTGGAAGAAATTGTCGATGGCGTGGACCTCCTCGAGCTGCAAAGCAAAACTGAGATGCAAATGGAGATAAGTCCGAACTTAAAAATAATGAAATGCTAACATTGCATACTATTTAAGCCCAAATTAAAGCAGGAGTCGGGAAATCATGTCCGCTCCTGCTTTTTGTATATCTACTGTCCAAGTATTTTTCTAATCTTTTCTAGACCTTCAAACGTTTTATTCATTGAAGTTCCAAGGATCGACTGTCTTACTTCAAATACATCCTGGTAAATTTTATAGTTTTTAGGATCAGTTTCAAAACGGCCTCTGAATGTAATCCACTCTTTCATCGTCTTTTTAAGGTCTTTGACATCTCCGACCCCATACGCTGCTACAGCAACGTCTGCCATGAGACCTCCCTCGCTTCTTGTAGGGATGTTGTAGGCCCCGCCAAGAATGTCCGCCTTGATCTGCGTCCAGAGAGGACTTTTGCTCCCTCCCTCAGTTCCAATTATTTCTTTTATAGGGATGTCGCATTCCCTGTATATCCGTATCATTTGCGCGTATTCGAATGCGATTGCCTCAAGTATAGAACGCCACATAGCAGGTCTATCGCTTGAACCATAGAGCCCTAGGAATGCTCCGCAGGCTCCCGGCATATCTGGTCCTGCTCCTTGAAGATAGGGGTAGAAAAGAATCCCCCTTGACCCGGGAGGTACTTCTCCTGCAAGAGCATCCATCCCGGAATAAAAAGACGGTTCGCCCGGACATCCCGCTACATTGTCGCGGAACCAGCGAA
Organism: Synergistaceae bacterium; assembly: GCA_012728505.1. Taxonomy (GTDB): domain Bacteria; phylum Synergistota; class Synergistia; order Synergistales; family Synergistaceae; genus Caenicola. The sequence goes on from JAAYEY010000058.1 coordinate 6,667, forward strand.
GCGACAATCCACCTGCTCTTATCATGCTCCAGTAGAAATAAGAATCTTCAAGTGTGCCGGTTGCAAACATCATGCCCGGAGCCAACGATATCTTCTCAACCATATCATCCACTGCAACGGCAAAAATTGAAGCGGTTCCCGCAACATCTGTGCTGAGTCCGGGTTCAAGCAGACCTGAAGCAAGAGCTGACTGCATTGTGTCTCCGGCTCCCGCAACTATTGGAATACCGGAAGGAAGCCCCATTTTCTCTGCCTCTTCCGGACAGAGGTAGCCTACAACGTCCCATGGTTTGACTATCTTAGGGAGGATCTCCATGGGTATTCCGAGCGCCTTCATTTGTTTGGAAGACCAGTTCCTTTTATGTGCATCGTAGCCAATAAGCCAACCTGACATAGTTGCCCAGTCAAGAAATGCCTCTTTTGCTTTGAGACCTGCGAGAGTTCCGAGGACAAAGGGTCCATTATTAAGTACTTTGACTGTTTTTTCACGAAATCCTGTGTAGTGGTTAAGAAACCATCTGAGTATGATAGGCGGCATAAATTCGTCTACTATGCAGTTGCCGCTCTCCTCAAGCCATACGGGTTTGACATTTTTTTTGACCCATTCTGCTTCACATCTGGCACGGTTATCGAGATATGGAACAAAGGGCGTTACAGGTTCCCAGTTTTCATTTATTCCTACTATGCCGCATATTATTCCACTTGCAGAAATACCCCTTATCTCGTTCGGATTAACGCCCGATTTATGCAGACACTCCCTTACCCCTTCTTCAACATTTTTTACAAAACCGCGCGGGTCCATCTCTGCCCGGCCCGGGAGAGGGTACGAGATTATATTTTCTCTGTAAGCCTCGGCCATTCTGACAGAATCTTCCCTGTATATCGCCGTCTTTGTGCCCATAGTCCCGCAGTCGAAACCAATGTAATACCTGGCCATAAACATTCCTCCTGTAAATTTTTATCGTTAAAAGGAATATGTGCAACAAAATTCCGTGCAAATCTATATGAAAGAAGCCAACCCTGAACGAACTAGTGTCCGCAGAGAATCGGCTTTTTACTACTTTTATAGATATATCAGTGTATTTAAACTCACTGTTCGCGGGGCTGCAGAATAGCTTTCATATCTATCTCAGTCCAATCCTGTGTGTCGGGAATCTTAAACCAAATCTGAAAACGCTCGGGAACAACTACCATCTGATAAACTGTCATGTCTGTGGTCGAACCCAGATCTTCATACCTTGTATCCATAATTTTCATCATTGTCTTACTGTCTATCGTGCCTTTGAAGTGCTTTGCAAGAGTGAGGAGATTCTGCCTTCTTGATCTTGTAAGCCAGTTTGTTTTGTCATCCGGCCTTGGAAGCCCCCATGAAAATTCTGTAAAGTGGTTGCTTATAACTGTGAGTCCATGGCGAGAATGAGATTCACGTTTCTTAACTTCAAAAACCGGCCACTCGTAGCATCTCGCTGTCTGTCCATCTGCGACACCTATTATGTAAGCAAAATTTGACTTTGTCGTCTGGAAAAAACTCTCAATCTCATCAAGCGATGCGCCATCAAGCAGGAACTGAAAAAGAACGGCAACAGAAGGTATTCTGCTCTCATACCATAAATCTCCGCCAGAAGGCATTGCATTATTGAGCTCTAGAAATATGCCCTTTTCATTCATTCCGTTGACCGCATATATCTCACCCGCATATCCCATAGTGGCCGTTGCAAGCGATCCATCAGCAGGATGGTAACAAGCTATTACAATATCTTTACTGAATTCTTTGAACCAGGGCAGGTAATCATAATTTCGACCATAAATAAGGGTCTCGGTAACATAGTCACCCCAAGCCGCTATCGCTGTACACTGAGGAAGGTTGCACTGAGTCGCAGCAAGCAGTTGAATAGCGTTGACAAGCTGGACCTGCTCTAAGTTCAATCCCGAAGTTTCCACCATTCCCAAGAGTATTTCCTTGAACCTGAAAGGATAATTCGCATAGAACTTATTTGCACGGTCTTTCATGTCCTCCACATCACGTCCAAGCTCATTTATAAGTTTTTCGGATATACCACTATCATAAATGTGCCTCATCTCAGAAGACATAAGGGCGCCGTACTGCCTTCCCATCTCTCTCCAAGTACCATGAAGATCAATAATACTGATAAGTCCTTGACGTTTTTTGGTTCCTTTTTCAAAGGATTCCACAGTTTGGCCTCCCGTCATTTTGCTTCTTGCGTTATTATACACTGGTGTATATAGATATTATCCCCTTAATGGGAGGTTTATTTTTGGAAAAAGAAAATTTCATGGAAACAATCGTTTCAGAAGTTAACGAAAACGAAGATCAGCTCAGAAACTTTGTCAGACTTCTTGTTGCCGCAAACGAGTTAGCTCGCCTGACGGGTCCCTCCGATGAAGAAACTCTTTGGAATTCGCATGTGATGGACTGTGCCTCCGCACTTCCTCTGCTGCCTTATGAAGGAAAAATAATCGACGTGGGCACAGGCGGAGGACTGCCGGGGTTAGTCTGGGCTGTTTGCCGCCCGGGGCTACATATCACCCTCTTAGACAGCATAACACGTAAATGCGCTTTAGTTGAGAAAATCGCTATAGCTATGGGATTGAAAAACGTTATTGTCGTCTGCAAAAGATCCGAGGAGTACGCAAAAGAAAAGCGTGAAAAATTCCACGTGGCAGCGGCGCGTGCGGTATGTGCGTCAGGGATTCTTGCGGAATATCTTGCTCCCTTTGTTAGAATCAAAGGAAAGGCCATAGCTTTCAAAGGGCCAAAAGTAACGGCAGAGATCGAAATCGTTGGAAACAAGTGGAGAACCCTGGGTTTTTCTTCGCCCCGCCTGCGTCCTTACACACTTGGTGAGATGAAAAGATTTTTTTTAATATGGGACAAAGTCTCACAGACACCCAAAGGAATTCCGAGAAGAGCAGGTATGGCTGAGAAATTTCC